>CBEPPX010000001.1:0-26038 GCA_965511205.1 uncultured Ignavibacteriales bacterium
CTTCTTTTATAGGTTCAAAATCAAACTCGTTCGCTTTTAGTATTTCTTTATCAGCAGTTTTGTATGAAAGGTAAACTATCGAGAACATAATTATTTCTCTTATACCAAATGGCAATGGATCTAAACTTGGGACCCAGCTAAGAACTGCAGGATCTAAAAATACTGAGATAACTATAATAAGAAGGTAAACAACATTTTTCATTCCGCTGAATTCTATCTTGTTGGAATATGTAACTTCCGAGTTATTATTATTGTTACCGTTTTTTAAATCAATAAAATAGAAGACAGCTATGATTGCCAGGATAGTTGGCAGCCAAATGTACCATACATGCTGCACAACCCAGAAAAATTCCACACCTTTAAGAAATCCAAGAAATAATGGTGGATCACCAATTGGTGTAAGCGCGCCGCCCACATTACTAACGGTGAAAATAAAAAAGACAATATGATACGGTTTTATCCGGTCTTTGTTCAATTTGATGAATGGTCTTATCAACAGCATGGAAGCGCCGGTTGTACCAATTATATTTGCAATAACAGCTCCAAAAAGAAGAATAATACTGTTGAGCATCGGGGTAGCTTTTTTATCTACCTTAATTAATATTCCTCCCGAAGCAACAAACAAAGAACTTAGAAGCGCGATAAATGATAAATACTCCGCAGCTGTATGTTTGAGACTAAGTGTATCGTGAAGAAAAACCACGTAGTAAACAACAGTTATTGCTCCAAGGATTAAAGCAATTTTAGGATAGTTCCTCTCCCAAAAGTGATGGTAGAATAACGGACCGGTTGCGATCATTGCAAGAAGTATAATGAATGGAAGAACCATGTAAGGTGATGGTAATTCATGTTCAACTTCTCCTTCTTCACTTGCAACCATCTCCTGTACAACTGTAGAATTACTAACATCACTACCCGATGCAAACGTAGTGCCTACTAAACAAAAGGTGAGCAGAAGAAATAAAATTAATATTGAAAATGTTTTTACTGAAATCATATAGTCCTGTAGGTTTTCCGTAATTTTAAAATATTTTAGTAAAGAATTATTTTTCTAAATTGAAAGAATCAGAATAATTCCGTTTTCTAATAAAGTGAAAATATTTTTAAACAAATATTATGGAGTGTTCCTGTGAATCATTCTTGGAAATGGAATAGATTCTCTTAAATGATCGAGTCCGCAAATCCAGCTAACAGTTCTTTCCAAACCTAAACCGAAACCTGCGTGAGGCACAGAACCATATCTTCGTAAATCGAGGTACCATTCAAATGCTTCCTGCGGAAGTTTATGTTCCTTTATCCGCTCAAGCAGAAAATCAAGATTATCTTCTCTCTGGCTTCCGCCAATAATTTCTCCGTAACCTTCGGGAGCAAGCACATCAAGCGCTAAAGCAAGTTTAGGATTTTCCGGATCGCGTTTCATATAAAATGCTTTTATCTCTGCAGGATACCTGTGCACCATAACCGGTTTATCAAATTGACTGGAAATTATCGTTTCATCGCCGCCGCCCAAATCCTTACCCCATTCAATCTGTACACCATTCTTCTTTAGTATCTCAACAGCTTCATCGTAACTTATCCTCGGCAATGGTCGTTTAACATTTTCAAGTTTGCTGGTATCTCTCTCTAAAACTTTTAATTCTTCTGCTTTATCCTTCAGAACAGTTTGAACAACATATTCTAAAAATTCTTCAGCAAGATCCATATCATCATTTAGATCTGCAAAAGCAACTTCAGGTTCCACCATCCAGAACTCGGTTAAGTGCCTTCTGGTTTTAGATTTTTCTGCACGAAAAGTTGGACCAAAAGTATAAACTTTTCCATGAGCCATCGCGCCTGCTTCTGCATAAAGCTGCCCGGATTGAGTTAAATACGCACTTCCTAAATCAAAATATTTAGTTTCAAAAAGAGTTGATGTACCTTCAACTGCATTTGGTGTAAGTACAGGAGGATCCATCAAAACAAATCCTCTGTCATCGAAAAAATCGCGGATTGCTTTAACAATCCTATGACGGATTTTTAATATTGCTACCTGCTTTTTAGAACGAAGCCATAGATGCCGGTTATCTAACAGGAACTCTATTCCATGATCTTTTGGTGTGATTGGATAATCTTTTGAATCTCCAATCAGTTTTAGATCTGTTGCATCAAGTTCAAAACCACCTGATTGTTTAGAGTCGGCTATTACTTTACCTGTAACTTCAATAGAAGATTCCTGTCCGAGTTTATCTGCGAGATCAAATATTTCTTCAGTTACATTGCCTTTAAAATAAACACACTGCAAATAGCCGGTACCATCTCTTAAAATAACAAAGCGCACTTTTCCGCTTGAGCGTTTGTTAAAAAGCCAGCCGCGCAGGGTAACTTCTTTATCTGTATAATTTTTTAATTCGTTTATTTGAACAATATTCATAGTAAGTCTTTTTAATTAGAAAAACGATTGGGAAATATAAATAAAATTTTTTAATGAGCCCCCTTTTAGTCTATTCTTTGCGATCAAAATCTCTGCAGGATTTAATTCCGTTGCAAAGTTCGATAAATCAAAAAATAGATTGAAGAAATCCTCCATTGATGTTTATATTGAACAATCAAAAAGAAAATTATCGGAGAAATTAATGTTTAAATATTTTTATCTGCTTGTTGCTACACTATTATCGATTTTTTCATTCTCAGTTTTAGCACAGGAAATAGAAAAACCAGAATGGGAAGACGGCGTACCTGATGAATGTACAACAATTACGGTTGGCAAACTTGCCAGCTTTGATGGATCGGTGATGACATCGCATACTGATGACAGCCACAGAACACGGAGCTGGATGGATATTGTACCTTCACAGTATCACAAGGATAATGAATTTGTAATTATGTATGAAAGAGAAAATAATGATTCACAAAAAATGCCAACTTACAAACATGTTCCGGTTGGTCAGATTCCGCAAGTAAATCAGACATATGGATATATTAATACGGCATATCCGTGTATTAACGAAAAACAAGTAGCAATTGGTGAAACAACTTTTGGTGGAAGAGATGAATGTAAATCTGATAAAGGATTAATCGATTGCCAGCGCTTATGCCAGCTAATGCTTGAAAGAGCTCCTACGGCAAGAGATGCAATAAAAATTGCAGGAGAATTATTAAAGAATTACGGATGGCGTGATTGGGGCGAAACATTAACTATTGCAGATCCTAATGAAGTTTGGGTGCTTGAAATTGTAGGACCAGGCAAAGATAAGGTTGGAGCGGTTTGGGTTGCACAGCGTGTACCAGATGAACATATTTCTATAAGCGCAAACGCTAGCAGGATAAGATGGATTGATACTGAAAACCCTGATTACTTTATGTACTCCGAAAACGTTTTTGATGTTGCTAAAGAAAACGGTTGGTGGAACTCAGAAGAAGGTGCTTTTGAATTTTGTTATGCTTACGCAGATAGATATTCCATGGCTGGAAGAAGAAGAGTGTGGAGAGCTTTCGATCTTGTAGCGCCTTCTTTAAATCTTCATCCAAATTCAGAAAATTATCCCTTCTCCATTAAACCTGATACTCTTATTACGCTGGAAAAAATGGTAGAACTTTTTTCTGATTATTATGAAGGGACAGATTATAATTTTATTAAAGATCTTACAGTTACAGATGACAGTGGGAAAACAGTTATCTCACCACTTGCCAACCCGTTTATGCCCTATGATATGAATAAGCTTTTTAAAATTAACGGCGGATGGGGATGGCGCGGCGAAAGAACGATTGCACGCTGGTACACAATGTATGCTACAATTATCCAGTGTAGAGATTGGCTGCCGGACGAGATTGGCGGGGTTGTTTGGCTTGCATGGGATAATGTTGCCACATCAATTTATACTCCCCATTTCTGCTCAATAAACCGTTTGCCACTTACATCTACAACACCGGGAAGGAAAACAGGGTTTACGAAAAATTCAGCATGGTGGACTTTTAACCGTCTTGGTACTTTGACAGCACAAAGATGGGGCGATATGAGACACGATGTTAGAACTGTTTGGGATCCATTGCAGGCAGAATTGTTTGCTAATCAGAAAAATATTGAAGAGGAAGCACTTAAATTATGGAACGGAAACCGCGATGCTGCCGTTGAGTTTCTTACAAAATATTCTTTCAGGTGGCAGGAAAAAGTGGTTGACAGAGCATGGCTGCTAAGCGATGAACTTTGGACAAAATATGACGAACTTTTTTAACAAAAAAACATTATGATTTAAAATCATTTAAGTCAAACAAAAATATTTATACTTTTGTGTTTTGCTTTTGAGTTCTACCATCGAATAGGTTATATGCCTGGGAACAACTAAAATAGGAAGGTTTCGCTGAGGAGGAATTTATGTTTATTGTGAACTATTTTTTATCTGGGTTAAGATCTTTTGCTGCGATCAATCCAAAGTGGATTAAATAATCGGCGAGCGCTTTACCGTCAAGTAAAGTAACATTTTCCTTTATAATACTTTCGCATCCTTTTGTAAATCTTCCTTTTGTAATTATAAATATCTTATTGTTTTGGGATGAACCCAATTCCATTGAAACTTCCTTAACAGTTTTAACTTTAACAATATCATCAAGTATTATCCTTGCATATAGATTGAATCCGCGCTTATTTCTTTTTCCTTCTCCAACAACATTAAACGAACTGGTTCCTTCTTCATCAACTATATCAACATTGGTATAACCAATTTTGAAGAAAAATTTTGATAATATTGTTCTAAAGTAATTCAATGTGGATGTTTTAAGTAAGTTGAGCGCCTGATCGGCGGTAGGTAATACTTTTTCCTCCTTTTCACCGGTTGGCATATTAAAGAACTTGAGCCATTCATCAACAGAAACCAACTCATCGAGAACTTTTGGTGGAAGTATCTCCATAATATTTTTGTTTAGAAGATTCTTATTGAATAGCAATTCCTTTATCCCTTCATCAATCGAATCGTGTACACAGTAACTGTATACATTTATCTTCTCTTTAAAAGATTGATTTTCAGAAAGATCGAAAAGGTCTTCCACCTCCCAAACTGATGTGGGATTCCACCACTGGTCGAATTTAATTATATACGGAATGATATAATCCTTAAATTTTAACCTGCTTTGTTTTGCATCAGTTACAAATGCTGTAATATCTTCCTTGCTTTTAAATAGCGCTAACGACTTATTCATATCCTCGTCTGAAAGACTGTTTGGTGCCAGGATAAAATTAAAACCTTTTTCTCCAAATACTTTTTCAATCTTCTTTGTACCAAGCCGATCATATTGAGATAATATTAGTACCTTCTTTTTATTCTTTGCTATAATTGAAACATGTTCACACAGCAAGTCAGTTTTAGGACTTTCAATATTTCCAGGTGCAAAATTGCTAACTTGTTTTAACCTGTGCAGCAGAGTATAAATGTTTGACTGAAACCTGAATGGATTACCCGATTCCAATACTCTCCGTAAATCTTTTTGGCAATCAACTATAGTTTCATTGTATTCTCTTACTTGATCTTTATCATGGTTTAGCCAGTTTTCTTTCCAGATAAATAACGGTGCACTGCCGCCTATTTTCTCTTTACTTCTAATCTTTGAATTTTGAATCTGTATTTTTTCATTCAGTTTTTTATTTAGATTTTCTTTAAGCGAAGGATCGATTAAACTTGAAAGCGCCCAAAGAGCATTAGGTTTTAGGGATGATAATAACTTACTGGCTTTCTCACCGTTCAGTAAAAACACCTGTACTTCATCAATTATTATACAATCAAACCTGTTCAGCCGCCCGGGTTCAACTATTTCTGAACTACTATCGTTTATAATCGTTTCGTAATCCGCCAAATAAATTAATGCTGGTATCTTCCATAAATCTGCTCTTTCATCATCGCTGCCGCAAATTTGAAGACAATTAATTTCAGGTACCCATCTGCTTAGTGCATTAACCCAATCTAAACCATCTGTATGTTTTATATCGTGTCCGACATTTCCTACTTTATTCAGTGAGCTGACAATTAAGACAGATCTGAAGGAACGGCTTTCGAACAAAAACTTTAGTGCAGCAATGGTTTCTTTTTCTATATTTAATCCAAGCTCATCCTGAAGCAGTGCATAATCATGTTCTGCAAGAAATTTAGCACCCGCATCTTCATACTTTTCAAGTAGAAGCTGGGGATCTTTTCTCTTGTCCCATTCAACTTTATGAACATTTTTGAGGAGAAACTTAAGTACATCCTTTACTGATTTAGGATGCTTTAATTCATTAACCTGGAAGTCGCTAACTTCAATAAGCTCTTCATCAGAAGCATCATAATATTTATATGGAGGCGTACCTGTAAGAGTAACCTCTTCAGATAATATAGATGCATCAGGAAAGCTAATCTTAACACTTTCCAGGATATCAGGTGAATTAAGCATCTTGATTCTAACTTCAGAAAGGTTGGAAACATAATTACCCATACCGGGCACTTTAACTTTGTAAACTTTTTTCGGTTTCTTAATCTTCTGAATCGCTATCTTTTTACTCTTAACCATTTTAATTGATGATATATCAATATTATAAATATCAACTGCGCCAACCGAGTCCTCAAGTTCTTCCACTTTAAGCAGATCGATATTATAAACTTCAGGAACCATTTCGGAAAGGTGATCAGTTACATCGGGAAGATCTAAAGTAAACTTATAGCTTGCCGGAGTTGGAAAATCTATCAGCATCTTATATTCAACCGGTTCATAAGTAAAGAACTTTATTCTAATATCCTTAATAGCTGCTTCGGGTATTAAAAATTCCATCATCATTGCCGTGTAGCCAACCGGCTTTGGTTCAATCTCGCTTATCGTAACTGCTTTTTCTGATACAGTGTGCATCATAAAAAAGACTGCATTACTTTTGATCTTCGAAAAGTTATAGTCTTTAAATTCGGGTAAGACTTCGCTTGATTCTAAACCAATGACCGCTTCCCTGTTATCTGGCGGAGGAATGTCTCGTTCGAGGTGAGAAGTATCCTTTAAAGAAGACTTAATTGCTCCCAACTCAATCTTTTCATCCAGTGGCATACGTAACCAGCTGCTGAAATAAAAATCTTCAGCACCTTCAATATGGGTAATTGAAGAAGCAAGTTTCTTCCTAACAGATCTTAACATTAATTTTATTCAATAGACTTTTGCTGGTGAACCTGTTCGCAGGCAAGTTTTAACCGTTCGAATGGTTCCAGTAAATTCCGGTTTTCTGCAAGTTTATTTATTTGATCTTTTATTGTAGCAAGTTCTGCTTCAAACTTTTTAGATGTTTCTAGTAAAGTTTTTCCTGAACCATTAGCTGAAAAAGCAAGGACTTCCGGTTTAGAGCTGGCTCTGGATTGTCCGTCTTCTTCGTTATAAACTCGAACAACTCTAATTCCCTGCTTATTATTTGCTCCAAGGAAGAAAGGATCTTTTGCAATAATAAGATCAACTTGTTCATTAATTGCATTAAGCAGAGGAACCGAAATGAGCTCAACCAGTATATGTTCCAGCAGAACATCGCCGTATAAAGTTTTCTGAAAACTCGTAGGTTTTATTGGAGCCGTTACTCTAAATTCGAGCGGTTTTGTATCCGAATCTGTTACAAGTATTGCTCCCATTATTCCAGCATTTTCTTCAAGTGCAAAGGTCTCTAGAAACGCCAGTTTTGCGATTTCCATTTTTTATAACTCCATTTTTTGAAATGATTTGATACCACCAAAATGGTTTCTGTCATATTCAATGCCATTGTTTTTTTTGCTCTTTTAGTAATTTTTGTAAGAATTTAAATATTTTACCAACTTATCTCATGAAATAGTTTACAAACGGATTGTAATAACATTTGCTGGATTATTTTTGATAATTGTTAAGATTCTTAACTTTATTCGATTTTAAAAAAGCATGAATAATAAGCTTAAATTGAAGGAATTGGACGATTATGTAATTCTGATAGAGAAGAGGTATTTTTTTCATGAATTTCTTGCACATCAAAATGAAGGATTTTCACGTAAAAATTACCGGAATTCTTAAAAGACTACACTACAGAAATCTCTGCCAGGTTTACATTTCACTTACTGGAAGCGTAATAAAAATTGCAGTACCCTTACCGGTTTCGCTGTTAATTTTTAATGATCCATTATTTATGGCTACTGATTCTTTAACTAACAATAAACCCAGTCCTGTTCCTAATTCTTTATATGTACCGGCTGTAGAAAACTTTTCGTTATCATTAATCTTCTTCAAATTTTCATCACTAATTCCTATGCCTTCATCACAAATAGCAATGCGAACTTTGTCTATATCTTCATTTTCCATATTAATAATTTCAACTGAAACTTTAATCATTCCACCGGTGTCTGAATATTTTATAGAGTTTGCTATAAGATTTGTAAAAATCAGGTTAAGCATGTCTTTATCAACAAAAGCAAAAGTATCCGGTTCAATTTCATTTTTAAATAGTATATCCTTTTTCTTAATTCTATCTTTCAGTTTTAATAAAACAGAGTCAACTTCCGCAGAAAGATCCTGTAATCGAGGTCTGTATTCATATTTACCAAGTTGTAAACTTGAATAGTGAAGAAGATTAGTCGTCATACCAAAAAGAGTATTAGATGATTCATTTATCACGCTAAGATATTCTTTAATTTCCAGCTGAGTAAGCGTATCATATTCATCAGTAAGGATATTTGCAAAACCCAGCAGCGAATTAAAAGGGCTTTTAAGGTCGTGCGAAATTAATGAGAACAACTGGTCTTTTGATCGGTTCAAGTCCTTTAACTGCTTTATCATACCCTCTTTTTCTTTCTCAACAATTTTTCTTTCAATAGCGCGTGAAATCGGGTGAGCAATCACATCGAAAAGTTGTTTTTCAATTTCACCGTATGTTTTCGGATCCTTATAATCCTGCACAACCATCGCACCAATAGTCTTCTCTTTAATTTTTAATGGAACTCCCAGCCATATTTGAGATTGTGGTCCTGTTAATTCCATCTCACTTCTTCTTATAAGTTCCTTATCCATTTCAGGATCAACGAGGGCAGACTTACCAGTTCTAATAATGTATTCTGTTAATCCTTTCCCAAATTTTTTAGAAGAAGAATCTGTATCTTTTTCATCAACAAAATAAGGGAAGGTAAGCAGCTCTGAATCTTTATTATAATAAGCTATATAAAAATTATCTGCTTTCATTAATTTGCTTATGGAAGAATGAATAAACCCGAAAAGCTCATTAATATTTTTTTCGGAATTAGCTTCCTCTAAAATCTCCAGCACAATTTGTTTAACCTTTTCGCCCTTCATTGATGCGCTAATATCCTGGAGAGTTCCTGTAATTAAGGTGGGCTGCTCAGATGAATCCAAATAAGCAAATGAATTATCTTCAATCCATTTTAATTTGCCATTTTTTGTTTCGATAAGGTAAGTAGCAAAGCATTCTTTAATCATTCTAAGTGATTTTGTATCAACAGGATAGCAGTTAGTTCGATCAACAATCGTATCTCTTATAATAGTATCAAAGCCAATTTTGTTTAACTCATCCATACTGTAACCGGTAAGTTTTTCTATTACCGGACTTACAAAAGTATATAGCTTCCTAATATTATCGTACTTGTAGAAAACGTAAGTATTTATAAAGGTATCTACACTTTTTACCTCTTTATTAGATGGAAAAACTATTTTCTCTTTTTCAGTCTGAACAGGATTTGTCATCTTTCCTCTAATTAAATTTATTCTGATTTATTCTTATTTATTTGATTATTGCAATTATTATGCCGATAGGAAGTAAAAATTTCTATTCTTATATGATTCAACTTAAGGGCGTGGTTAGAAAATTGATATGAAAAATACTTGACATTTTGTTTAGAGAAGCTTATTTTTATGTAGATTAAATCTGAATAATAATTGAGAGAAGGCAAAGTTGATGAAAACGGCTTCGGAATTAAATTTTGGGGAAAAGGTAACAATAAGCGATATCGATTCTTCACACCCATCACATAAAAGAATATTAGAAATTGGATTTACGCCCGGGCAGGAAATTGAATTAGTTAACAAATCTATTTTTAACGACCCCGTTGCATTTTCTGTTAGAGGATCTTTAATTGCAATAAGAAAAAGTGAAGCCGATTGCATTAAAGTTAGATGAAAGAACACCTTACTAAGGAGCTACCCTTAATCACTTTAGTGGGTCCCCCCAATTCAGGAAAAACCACCTTATTTAATTTACTTAGTGGTAAAAATGTTAAAACTGTAAATTACCCCGGCTCAACTGTTGAATATTCGGCAAGCAGGTTACTTTCCAAGTTTGAAATCAACGCAAAAGTTGTGGATTCTCCGGGGATGATTAGTCTGCATCCCAATTCTCTTGATGAAAAAGTTGCTATAAATTCTCTCTATTCTGATACCGAACCTGGTTCATCACATTTAATAATTAATACTATTGATGCAAGCCAGCTTTCAAGACATCTGCTTCTTTCAAAGCAGCTAATTAAAGCAGGTTTCCACGTAATTATAGTATTAACCATGACTGATGTTTTAAGCCGTAAAAGAATTTCAATATCGGAACTAAAATTAAAAAATGAATTAAAGTGTGATGTAATTTCAATTAATGGAAGAACAGGCAGCGGGCTAGATAAATTGATCACAGCTATCTATTGTAATCTCGGTATTCTTGAAAAATCAGTTAGCAAGCATCAACCATTAATTGCCCCCGATGTTGATAAGGATGATGTGATCCAATCATATATCGAAATTGAACGGATTGTAAATAAAGTTTCTTTTGAAGATGGTGCTGATAACAGACCTAACCTGGCAGAAGCCAATAAAGAGCTAAATATAATTGGCGGAAAAATAGGGGGCAACGGAAATTCCCCTGATGAATACACTTTAAAGATTGATAGAGTTCTACTTCACAAATTTTGGGGATTTGCTGCATTCGTTTTAATTATGGGTTTAACATTCACCTCCATCTTCTGGCTGGCAACTCCTTTAATGGGTCTTATTGATAATGCTTTCGGAAACCTTGGTGAAGTTGTTTCATCCGGCTTGGGCACAGGATGGTTCTCAAGTCTTATTGCTGATGGAATAATAAACGGAGCCGGTGCAGTATTAGTATTTGTTCCGCAAATTATAATTCTCTTTCTTATCCTCGGCTTTTTAGAAGATACCGGTTACCTTGCGCGCGGAGCTATGTTAATTGATAAACCGCTTTCTAAAATTGGATTGAACGGAAGATCGTTTGTACCAATGGTTTCCGGTTTTGCATGCGCTATTCCAGCTATGATGGCTGCGCGCACAATTCCAAACCGAAAAGAAAGACTGCTTACAATTTTCATTATTCCCCTTATGAGCTGTAGTGCACGACTTCCCGTATATGCACTTTTAATTGCATACTTAATCCCCAGGGATAACCCAATGCTTGGAGGATTTATTCTTGCAGGGATTTATATTTTCAGTATTTTAAGTTCAGTTATAATCGCAGGAGTAATAAATAAATTTAGGGAAAAGCTTTTAAAAGCTGATGATAATTCTTCTTTCATCCTGGAACTTCCAACTTATAAGATTCCAAAAATCAGTTCGGTAATTAAAAATACATATCTTAGTTCCAGGGAATATTTGTTCAGGGCAGGTCCTATAATCCTCCTGTTTTCTATAATTATTTGGTTCGCAACTTTCTTCCCGGATATAGATCCGCAAATTGAATCACAAAATTTATCGCAGGAAGAAATTGTAAATCTTCAAAGTACTGTAAGATTCGAAAATTCTTATGCCACTAAATTTGGTAAGCTCGTTCAGCCGGTTATGACTCCATTAGGAATGGATTGGAGAGTTGGTGTTTCATTAATTTCTGCATTTGCTGCCCGCGAAGTGTTCGTCTCTTCTCTTGCATTAATTTTTAAAGTTACCGATGGAGAAGAAGGAAATTCATTATTAAATTCGATGGAAGAAGCAACGATTGGTGATACCGGGCAAAAACTATTTACACCTGCAACTGTTACAGGTTTGATCCTGTTTTTTGTCTTCGCGCTTCAATGTCTTTCCACCGTTGCAGTTTCCAGAAAAGAAACGGGCAGCTGGAGAATTCCCATTTTACAGGTTGTGTTATTTACTTTAATTGCTTACGTGGCAACCCTGGTAGCTGTTAACGGTTTGCGTGCAATAGGTGTAGAATAAACTAATAGCCAGCAACAGAATTTTAGTAGTTAAAAAGTTATGTTGCGATTGTTCATCATCATAGATATTTTTATAATTAATAAACATAATATTTAAAATTGAAGCAAAAACAAGCTGCAGAAATATTCAGAAATTTTTTGAAGAGTGGTAAGAACCGAATAACTCCGGAAAGATTCGAGGTGATGGAAGCTGCCATTGATCATGAAGGTCACTTTGGTGCTGATGATCTTTACATTTTGATGAAAAATGCTAATTCCCGTGTATCGCGTGCAACAGTTTATAAAACTCTTGAGCTGCTCGTTCAATGCGACTTACTAAGTAAAAGGCATTTTGGCGAAAACCTTACAAGGTATGAAAGCAGTTTTAAACGCCAGACTCACGATCATCTTATTTGTATTGATTGTGGAAGAATAGTTGAATTTTCAGATGCACGAATTAAAAAATTACCTGAGAAAATAAGCGAAGAACTTGGTTTTGACCTGGAAAGTTATTCTTTTAATATTTTTGGAAGATGCCGCGATCCTAGAAAATGTAAACATTATAAATAAAGTTAGTAAAAATTAAAGTTATCCTTTCAAAATTTAATTATTTCTGTCAGCCATGTCTAAACAAAAATATCCTTTAAGCTGGAAGAAAAATAATTTTTCAATTAAAATTTTTTGTTCTATTCCTAACATTGCAACAGGAATATTACTAAGAGCGAACGATGCTTATTTTATTGTTGACCCCGGCGATGGGATTTTAAGAGATTTAAATACAGAGATAGGCACATTAAAAATTCTTAATGTATCCGATATTTTTGTAACTCATGGGCATCACGATCACGTTGGAGGCGTATGGTCCTTATTAACATACTTAAGGGTGATGAACAAGCAAACCCCGCTTACAATTCACTACCCAAAAGGTTGTGTAGAAATTGAAAGCATCTACAACGCATTTGAAAAAGTTTATGCAAAAACCATAACATATAAAATAGAGTTAAGAAAAATAAAAGAGATTAAAAGTTTCAGCCGGAAAAATGTTACGGTTAAACCGTTCCCTGTTATTCATAAAGAATATTTACCGGATGGTATAAAAACCAGGCAGGTTCCAGCAATTGGATATAAATTTACTTTTAACGAAAAGAAAATTTGTTACGGTGGCGATACAGCTTACTGCAAAGAACTTGTACAGCATGCTAAAAATTCCGATCTTGCAATTTTAGAAGCCGGACACGAAGAGGAAACGCCGGATGAAATGCACATGACACAAAAAGAAGCAATCTCTATTGGGAAAAGTGCTAAAGATTATTTCCTTGTTCATGTTCCGGAATAATAAAATTAACTAACAATAATATTCTAACAAAATAAAACTTTTTCATGAAAAATCTTTTTGTATTATTTGCTATTTCTATCTTCATTTTATTCATTTCCTGCTCCACTCCTAAAAAAGAAGATAGTTACAGAATTGATGGAGAAACGCATTTAAAAAACATAACAATGATCACTGAAGATGGTGAGAATGCAGAAGCTTATCTTTCCTTCGACGAAAGTAAATTATCTTTTCAGGCTACGTTTGGAGAATTGGAGTGCGACCAGATATTTACAATGAACATTGACGGAACAGATAAAAAAATGGTGTCAACCGGTAAAGGAAGAACTACCTGTGCTTATTATTTACCGGGAGATGACAGAGTTATTTATTCATCAACACATTTAGCCGATGTAAACTGCCCGCCCGAGCCGGACAGATCTAAAGGATATGTTTGGCAATTGTATAACTCCTTCGATATTTTTTCTGTGAAGACAGATGGAACTGACCTTGTTCGTTTAACTGAATCAGCTGGATATGATGCTGAAGCAACTGTTTCACCAAATGGAGATAGAATTGTTTTTACTTCGATGCGGGACGACGACCCGGAAATTTATGTGATGGATATTGATGGAAGCAACCAAACAAGATTAACATATGAAAAAGGTTACGACGGCGGACCATTCTTTTCTGCAGACGGAAGCAAAATTGTTTTCAGAGCCAGCAGACCCAAAACAGAGGAAGAACTTGCAGATTATGATGAACTTGTAGAGCTTGGTTATGTTAGACCATCAGCACTCGAAATCTATGTTATGAATTCAGATGGTAGTAACAAAAAACAAATTACTAACCTTGGTAAAGCCAGTTTTGCGCCATTTTTTCATCCCAAAGGTGATAAAATCATATTTGCCTCAAACATTAACAGCGAAACCGGAAGGAACTTTGACATCTATACTATTAACTTAGATGGAACCGGGTTGGAGCAAATTACATTTAACGAAACTTTTGATGGCTTTCCTATTTTTTCAAGAGATGGTAAAAAGCTAATATTCTGTTCAAACAGGTTTAATAAGAAGGAAGGCGATACAAACGTTTTTACAGCAGACTGGATTGACTAATTTTTTATTTTTAATTTAATCACAATATGTATTCAATATGAAAAATATAATTTATCTACTTATAATATTCTTATCCCTGGGATTTGTTATTCAGATTTTTGCTCAATCTCTAGACAGCCCGGATATTACAGCAGCAGAAATTCAGGAACATATAAACTATCTTGCTTCAGATGAATTGAAAGGAAGAGATTCAGGAAGTGAAGGGTGTCTTGAAGCTGCCAGGTATATTGAAAATGAGTTTAAAAAATATGGTTTAACACCACTATTTGATGGAAGTTATATGCAGGAGTTTCCGTTTATCTCTACTATTCAACTAACTGATAATAATTTGCTAACAATTACACTTCCTGATACTGAACTAAATCCAGTTTTGCACGAAGATTATATAACCGTACCGTTTTCAGGCAATGCAGATGTTGATGCTAAACTTGTTTTTGCCGGTTTCGGAATATCTGCACCAAACCTGGAATATGATGATTATGAGAATTTGGATGTTGAAGGTAAAGTTGTTATTGTTTTAAGAAATCATCCCGACCAGGATAATCCTCATTCCGAATTCGATAAGTTTGCCCCTCTCAGAAAAAAATCATCTGTTGCAAGAGATAAAGGAGCATTGGGTATAATCTTTGTAAATGGATATGAAGAATTTAAAGAGGGTGACGACTTAGTGAATTTTACATACGATAGAGGCGGCGCAGTTACAGGTTTTGCAATTGCTAATGTTAAAAGAGAGATAGTTGAAGAAATATTTAGTTCAAGCGGATTGAGTTTTAAAACATACTACGAAAATATTATTGCAGAGAAGAAACCTGCATCATTCATTTTTGACAATGTAAATGTGAGACTTTCAACAGGAATAGAAGAGGTTGAAACTATTAGCTGGAACGTTGCCGGGTATCTGCCGGCAACAAATCCTAAATTTAAAGATGAATATATAGTTCTTGGCGCTCATTTCGATCATCTTGGAATGGGCGGACAAAATTCACTTTACCAGGGTGATGAACCGCAGGTACATAATGGAGCAGATGATAACGCTTCAGGCACAACAGGGCTGCTTGAACTTGCCGAGAAGTTTGCCTCAGTGAAGAATAAGCTGAATAGAAATATTATATTTGTTGCATTTTCTGGTGAAGAGCTTGGATTACTGGGTTCCGGTTATTTTGTTAACAACATGCCAATCAATTCAAACCAGGTTGCTACTATGATAAACATGGATATGATTGGAAGATTAAATGATGAAAAATCCCTGATAGTTTACGGAACCGGTACTTCAACAAACTGGAAAGTTTTTTTAGACGATATTAATGGTTATGGTTTCAGCTTAACATTTAATGATGAAGGTTACGGACCCAGTGATCATTCTTCATTTTACGGTAAGGAGATTCCTGTGCTTTTTTTCTTTACAGGTACTCACACAGATTATCATAGACCTTCAGACGATGCAGATAAAATAAATGCATCGGGCGAAGAAGAAGTGCTAAAATATATTTATGATGTAACTAATTTTATCAGTACGCTAACAGAGGCGCCTGATTACCTGCTTGTTGAGAAAAAGGACATGGGACAAATGCCGGGTAGAAAAGTTTGGGTGGGTACCATTCCGGATTTTGCCGGTGAAGTTGATGGCTACAAAATAAGCGGGGTTTCAGATGGAAGTCCTGCGCAGCTTGGAGGTTTGCAGGGAGGTGATATTATAATCAAGTTTGGAGATAAGATAATTTCCAATATTTATGATTTCACTTACGCACTTGCAGATTTTCTCCCGGGCGATAAAGTGAAAGTTATTGTAAAAAGAGGTGAAGAAGAAATAACTTATGAGCTTACGCTTAGATCAAAGTAAAATCAACAAGGATTTTCTGGAAAGTTTAAAGTAACTTGAGGAAAAGAAAAAGAAAGCTCAGCAACCTTGTAATGATCGCAATGATATTGATCGCGGTACTCTACCTCTTTGTAGATCAAAAAAATATTTATGTCACGGTTGATGAACTAGCAATTGCTTATCAAAAAAATACTAAAAAAGCTGATGAAAAATTCCTAAACAAAAAACTGGAATTATCCGGGGAAGTAAAATCATTCATCTCATCTGATAACAAACCAAACCTTCTCGAATTAAAAACCAAAAACAGCAAAATCAAAATTTATTGTTCGTTCCTATCTCCAGAAGATGATTCATTAGCAGGTACTTTAACATATGCTGCACCGGTTATTATTTCAGGAACTTTTAAAGGGATTAAAAACCAGGACTCACCAGAAGAAATTTACATTGAGGCAAGTAATATTATTATCCATCAACATAAATAAACTAAATAATTATAATGAAGTTGTTTCAGAAAGAATTATTATTGGAAGCCCGCAAGAGAGGTTTCCACCTTGTAACAGATACGATAGTAAGACAATTGCCTGAGCTTCAAAATATAAAAACCGGGATAGCTTCAATCTTAATTAAGCATACATCAGCTTCGTTAACTATTAACGAAAATTTTGATCCGGATGTGCGAACGGATATGGAGAGTTACTTTTCAAAATCTGTTAAAGAAAATGAGCCATTTTATCTTCATACCAGCGAAGGTAGTGATGATATGCCTGCACATATAAAATCTTCTTTAATTGGTTCTACTTTAACCATTCCTATTACTGATGGTAGTTTTAATCTTGGTACATGGCAGGGAATTTATCTTTGCGAACACAGGAACCACGGCGGAAAGAGAAAACTGGTAGTTACACTTTTTGGTGAATAAATTAGTTAAGAATACTTATTATTTAATGGAAAGTTATTGATACGATTTATTTTAGTCTATTCTTAACTTAATATTTAAATAACTTTATTTATTGATTAAAATAATCGTATGATTGATTGCAGAGTTTTATGACTAAGAAAAATATATTATTTGTTTGCCTTGGTAATATTTGTAGGTCACCTGCTGCTGAAGCTGTGATGATAAGAAAATTAACAGGTAATAATTTAGGGGATAATGTAGAAGTTGATTCGGCTGGAACAATTGATTATCATGCAGGAGAACAAGCAGATGCAAGGATGAGAGTCTATGCCGAAAAGCGTGGTTACAAACTTACACATCTTGCAAGAAAATTTAATCCTGATTCCGATTTTGAAAATTTCGATTATATAATCACCATGGATAACAACAACTTTGAAGAAATAAAAGCTCTTGATCTTGATAATAAATTCACAAAAAAAATATACCGGATGGCGGAATTCTCAAAAAATTATGATGTAACAGAAATTCCTGATCCATTTTACGGTGGCAGGGAAGGTTTTGAAAATGTCCTGGATATACTAGAAGATGCAGCTTCAGGTCTTTTAGAAAAGCTCGAAAATGATTTTAGATAAAAAAATAGTAACACAACTTGAACACAAGTTAAAGCAAAAAATTACCGATATCACTCCCCTCTCTGGTGGTTGTATTAGCAGCGCCTACAAACTTAAGTTAAACGATAAACGAAAACTTTTTCTTAAATATAATACTTCTGCTTCTAATAAAATGTTTATTACCGAAGCACACGGATTGCAAGAGCTAAATAAATCCGCTGCTATGCGTGTGCCTGAAGTTATAATGTACGATGACGATTTTATTCTGCTTGAATATATTTCACAAGGAAATAAGAGTAAAATATTTTTTAGTGAATTTGGAAGAAGTTTTGCTTTGATGCACAAGCATACATCTGAAAATTATGGTTTTTACGAAGATAACTTTATTGGATCCAACGATCAAAAAAATATCCCCACGGATAAAGAAAGAGAAAGTTGGACTTCATTCTATTTTAACAAGAGGATTTTATTCCAGCTGGAACTTGCCGAAAAGCTGGGCTACGCAACTTCTGAATTGATAAAAGGAATTGGAAAACTTGAAGAAAATATTGAAGAGATAATTGGTACAAACGATGAAGAACCTTCTCTTCTGCACGGTGATCTTTGGGGAGGTAATTACATGGTTGATGAAAACGGAAACGCATGCCTAATCGATCCGGCAGTTTATTATGGGCATCGTGAGGCAGACCTGGGAATGACAAAATTATTCGGTGGATTCAGTTCAGAATTTTATGAAGCTTACAATGAAGCTAACCCTTTACAGGATGGATATGAGTACCGTGAAAATATCTATAAACTTTACCATGTGCTTAATCATCTTAACCTCTTTGGCGGAGGTTACTACTCACAGGCAATCAGTTTAATACATTTTTATGTTTAAATAAAAAAAAGAGAAGAAATAAATTCTCCTCTTTAACTAACCAGTTATGGCTATAACCAGTTTACTGCATATCTACCAATTCAACATCAAAAATCAAAATGGAGTTTGGTGGAATTGTTCCTACAGAAAGTCCTCCATAACCTAATTCCGGTGGAATAACTAATCTAGATTTACCACCTTTTTTCATCAACTTCAAACCTTCTTCCCAGCCGGGGACAACCTGCCCCATTCCTAAAAGGAAATTAAACGGATCGTCCCTTTCAACGGAACTATCGAACTTTGTTCCATCAATTAGAAAACCTGAGTAGTGCACAGTAACAACATTTCCTGAATCGGCTGTCTCGCCTTCACCTTCGGTAATTATTGAATACTGCAAACCGCTTTCTGTTGTTTTAAGTTTTGTGGAATCTACATCCCACATCTCAGCAACTATTCGTTCTTTCACATCTAACAGTTCTACCACTAGTTTAAGATCTGAGTTAGGTGGAATAGGGCCAATACCTTCTTCACCGTAAGCTAGATCCGAAGGGATGATAATTGTACGTGTTCCGCCAATCTTCATACCAATCATAGCATCATCTACACCTTTAATAAATGAGTTTGTGCCAACTACAAATTTTACCGGTTGATTTCTTAATTTTGAGTTCCCAATCATAGCGGCTTTTCTTAATTCTTCATTTGTCCAATCGGAAAAAAGATTGGAAGTATCTTGAATAACCCAACCGCTAAAATGAACGGTAACAAGTTCATCAGTCATAACTTCTCTGCCTGTACCCAGCGAATCATCAAAATATTGTAACCCGGAATCGAGTGTTACTACCTCGTTCTTTTGCGAGCAGCTAATTAAAGCAATTAAAAGTAGTGAGCTGAATATAAATAATATTTTTTTCATCGAAATCCTTTAAAATGTTGATTCGAAATATATAATTATTTTAAACAACTCATTTAATGTACCCATCAATTTTACCATGTTTATTACTTTAATTAAAAGTACTTTTCTGCTGGATGTTTAATCATAACTTACATAAGAACTAATCTCCCGGACCCGCGAATATGATACGTCTAATATTAATTTTTACATCACTCTCTTTTTTATATATGAATACTCATGCACAGCATAATTCCCAGCTAATAAATCATTCATCAGGCGAAAACACTAAATCTGATAATTCGTCTTCAATAGAATTAATTATAGATTCCGAGTTTACACTGGAAGAAGCACTTTATGGGCAAAAAATACCAGCATCTGTTAAAACTAATCTCACTTTGATTAATGTTTTTTATTATGGTTTTGATGAAAAACTTCACCATGGGCAATTGGTTTTGCATAAAGCCGTTGCAGAAGATGTAAAAGAAATTTTTGAGATTATCCGGCAGATTCATTTTCCAATAGAAAAAGTTGTGCCAATTTGTGAGTATAAATGGTCGGATGAAAAATCGATGAAAGATAATAATACAAGCAACTTTAACTACAGGTTTATTTCGGGAAGTAAAATTTTATCGAAACATGCCAGCGGACTGGCAATTGATATAAATCCTAAACAAAATCCATATATAAAAAACGGTACAGCTACTCCTGACGGTTCAGTTTATGAAATAGATTCTATAGGAACATTAACTGAAGATTCCCGAATTGTTAAAGAATTCAAGAAGAGAGGTTGGACCTGGGGAGGCGATTGGAAAAGTCTTAAAGATTATCAACACTTCCAGAAAAATCTTTCTGACAGTAAATAGAATCAGTGTAACTTTTTCACTTCTTCAGATTCAATTAAAACTATTGAAGTCTGTTATTCCTCTTCTGCACAGCACTTTTCCTAATCTACCTTCCGGGATCTAAAACCTGAGAATAATCAAAGTTATAATATTATTTTTTAAACTGATTTCAATTTTATTGATTTAGACGATATTAAAATGGATTTTGTGATGTAGGATTAATATTTAAGGGTGAATAATCTGACTATTGAATTGTAATTGTATTAATTACTTTGTTTATATGAAGAAAAAGTATCTATACATATTATTATTTTTTTTGCTGATCAATTTTTCTTGTAGAGATAGAAACGATTTTGGTAGCGGAATTGATCCTACAATTGGAGGAATATATACTGAAATTGAAGGGGAGCAGGCAGGCGTGCTTGCTAAAAATAAATCTCCTTTTTTTGTCTCCGGAAATATCACAGTTAATACACTCGATACATTAATCATCCAGCCGGGAGTTGAATTATTTTTCAAAGAAAAGACGAGCCTTAATGTAAATGGTGTACTCATTGCCGAAGGTACACGAATTGAGCCGATTAGATTTACAGCTTTCGAATATGATTGGGAAGGTGTTCATATAATTAATTCTGCAGGAAACTCATCATTAATTTTTTGCATTTTTGAATACATCTATCTTCCCAGGCAGATATCGGCAGAGAACGGTGCAGTTGAAATTGAAAACACAAATGTTGAAATAAGAAACTGTTACTTCCAAAATAACTATGTGCAAAACGGCGGCGGGCTTGCAATAACAAACTCCACCGTAAATGTGATTAACAACATATTCCAAAATAATACCGCAGATGTATATGGTGGGGCAATTCTTACTCAGAATTCTTCCAACCAAATAATCAACAACACTTTTTATAAAAATACCTGCTACAACTTCGGGGGCGGGCTTGTAATTGCTGATCCGGTTAATGAAGTTATACAAAATAATATCTTTTTTGATAATCTCTCGTACTATGGTGTTGATCCACAGATTGCAATTGTTTCAGGTGATTCTTCGAACATATATGAGCAGTATAATTTTCTTGCCTTCGGAACTATGGATCCCCTCTTCATTTCTGAAGATGATCTTCACCTTTCTGAACTTTCGCCATGCATAAACAACGGAAATCCTTTACCAGAGTTTAATGATCCGGATGGTTCACTCAATGATCAAGGTGCATATGGTGGACCCAACGGTGATTGGTAAGATTAACCCTTCCTTTTAAATTTATTATCTTTGTAATATGAAAATCGATTTGGGTAAATGCCTTATTCGCAGTTATGAACATTTTGATAATCAAGCGCTGGTTAAGTATGCTGATAATTACAAAATATTCAGCAGACTAAAGGACAGCTTTCCTCATCCATATACTGAAGAAGATGCGGAAGAATGGCTTGGACTTGCTTGCAACCAAAATCCTGAACTGAATTTTGCGATTGCGAATGAAACTGAATTGATTGGGACAATCGGGCTTCAGCTTAAGGATGATGTTGACAGGTTTTCAGCCGAGATTGGTTACTGGATTGCTGAGCCTTTTTGGGGACAGGGCTTTGCTGCTTCTGCTCTTTTAGCTATGACTGACTATGCGTTCAAACACTTTAAGTTTAACCGGTTGTTTGCTGGGGTATTCGAAGGAAATGATGCTTCGGTTAAAGTTTTAGAGAAAGCCGGTTATAAATTAGAAGGTAAATTAAGAAAAGCCGTTTATAAAGATGGGAATTTTTTGGATGAGTATATTTATTCAATTCTGCGAGAAGAACATATAAATATTCAGTGATCATCAAAGTGGATATCAAAAACAATATTAAAAATCTATTTGAAACCTGGTCAGGCGAAAAAGCGCAGGTAATTTCAGCTCTGCCGCAATCAGGTTCTTACAGGCAATATTATAGAATATCCGGAAACAGTAAGTCTGCCATCGGTGCATTTAACCCGGATCACAAAGAGAACAAGGCATTTATAACTTTTACAAAACATTTTAGATCGATTGGATTGAACGTACCTGAATTTTACCTCGATGATGAAAATTCAGGGACATATTTAGTTGAAGATCTTGGTGATGTAAGTCTTTTTTCTAGCCTTTCTGAAAACAGGAATCTTAAGGAGTTCCCGGAAAAGGTAACCTCATACTATAAAAATTCAATAGAACATTTAATCCGTTTTCAGTTTGATGGAAGTGAAGAATTAGATTATTCTGTTTGCTATCCACGAAGCAGTTTTGATAAGCAATCAATAATGTGGGACTTGAATTATTTTAAGTATTATTTTTTAAAACTTACAAAAACAGTTTTTGATGAACAGCAGCTTGAAAATGATTTTAATAAGTTTGCCGAATTTCTTCTCTCCGCAGACATGAATAACTTTATGTACCGCGATTTTCAATCTCGTAATGTAATGATTAAGGATGATGAACTTTATTTTATCGATTACCAGGGCGGAAGAAAAGGTGCATTGCAATATGACGTTGCATCGCTTCTTTTTGATGCAAAAGCTGATCTTCCACAAAAAATAAGAGATGAATTAGTTGAGTTTTACATCCAAATTTTATCTAGTAAAATAAAATTAAACCGGGACGAATTTTTAAATCATTACTACGGCTATGTATTAATAAGAATATTACAGGCATTAGGTGCATACGGTTTTAGAGGATTGTATGAAAATAAAGTACATTTTTTAAAAAGCATTCCTTTTGCAATTAAAAATCTTAATTGGTTATTGGATAATAATCTATTGCCGGAAGGTTTTCCTGAATTACGGAAATCATTAACCAAAATTATTAATAATGAAGAGCTATCTAAATTTGAGTATCATGAAACGCAGGATAAATTAAAAGTAACGATTAATAGTTTTTCGTATAAGAATGGTATCCCTTTAGATCTTAGCGGCAACAGCGGGGGATTTGTTTTCGATTGCAGGGCGCTTCCTAACCCGGGGAGATTAGAAAAGTTTAAAGAGTTAACTGGAAGAAATAAGGAAGTAATATTTTTTTTGGAGAAAGAATCTACTGTAAATAATTTTTTAGAAAATGTTTATAAGATCAGCGAGGATTCAATTAAGAATTATATTGGAAGAAAATTCACTTCCCTGGTTATAAATTTTGGATGTACCGGCGGACAGCACCGTTCTGTTTACTCTGCTGAAAAACTTTCAACTCTTCTTAAAAATAAATTTGATATTAATATTGAGTTAAACCATACAGGGTTAGAGCAAAAAGGAAAAAGCTGATGCGCGCAATGATTCTTGCTGCAGGTCTCGGCACCCGCCAAAAACCTATAACTGATACTATTCCCAAAGCACTGGTAAAAGTTGGAAACGCTACGCTTCTTGAGATATGTATTAAAAATTTAGTAAAACAAGGAATTTCAGATATCATAATAAATGTATACCATTTTGCAGATCAAATAAAAAATTTTCTTGCAGAGAATAATAATTATGGTGTTAATATTTCAATCTCAGATGAGACCGGAAAACTTCTTGATACAGGCGGTGGATTAAAAAATGCTGCGTGGTTTTTTGATGACGGCGAACCATTCCTTCTTCATAATGTTGATGTTATTTCAAGTTTAAATCTTAAAACACTTTATGATTTTCATATAAATTCAAAGGCAAT
Source organism: uncultured Ignavibacteriales bacterium (assembly GCA_965511205.1). Taxonomy (GTDB): domain Bacteria; phylum Bacteroidota; class Ignavibacteria; order Ignavibacteriales; family Ignavibacteriaceae; genus JAZGGS01. Next base: position 24,124 of record CBEPPX010000001.1, read on the forward strand.
AGCTACTTTAGCTGTAAGGGAAAGAGAATCTAGCAGGTATTTACTTTTCAATTCAAAAAATATATTATGCGGCTGGAAGAATGTAAAAACTAATGAGATTGTGAGTTTCGCAAATATTGAATCACTTAAGGAATTTGCATTCAGTGGGATTCATATAATTAATCCGAAAATATTTACCTTAATGCCAAATGATGAAATATTTTCTATGATCAATTTGTATTTGAACATTATGAAGAGCAATATTGTTAACGCTTATATTGATAATGAATCGTTCTGGATGGATGTTGGCAATCCGGAGAGTTTGAAAATAGCAGAAGAGAATTTTGATAAGTTTTTATTGTGATGATTCATTTATTTATTATTAATTATACCTATCCATCTTAAACTTCTCGCCTAAATATAACTTTTTAACTTCTTCATCATTTGCTAATTCATCTGCGCTGCCTTGCTTAAAAATAACCCCGTCTATTAAGATGTAAGCTTTATCAACAATGCTTAAGGTTTCATGAACATTATGATCGGTTATAAGAACACCAATCCCCCTGTTCTTAAGGTTTGCAACAATGTTCATAATATCCTCCACTGCAATAGGATCTACTCCAGCAAAGGGTTCATCAAGTAAAATAAAACTCGGATCTGTTGCAAGTGAGCGGGCAATTTCAGTCCTTCTTCTTTCACCGCCGCTAAGCTGAAATCCCTTGCTCTTTCTTAGATGACCAATTGATAATTCATCAAGCAGCCGTTCTACTTTTTCTTTACGCTCCTCTTTATTAAGTTTTGTCATTTCGAGTACCGCCATCAGGTTATCTTCAACTGTTAACCTGCGGAATATAGAAGCTTCCTGAGGCAAGTAACCAATTCCCATTTTCGCTCTTTGATACATCGGCACTGTGGTTATCTCTTTCTTATCCAAAAATACTTTACCCGATTCCGGTTTTATCATCCCGGTAATCATATAAAAGGTTGTGGTTTTCCCTGCACCGTTTGGTCCCAGCAGCCCAATTATTTCACCTTTGGAAACCTGCACGGAAGCTTTGTTAACAACCTTCCGTTTTTTATAGATTTTTACGAGTTCTTCGCTTCTAAGAGTTGTAGACATAATTTTAATATATAAATTTTAATTCTCCAATCCCGATAAGAGTGCTTCTTTTACCGGGCGGTTTTTATAAAAAACAAATTTAGGCAAAGTAAATGTTCTTTCAATACCTATTACTTTATTTTCCGGGTGATACTCGCTTGTGGGTGAACCATATAACCTTACTTCACTTACTTCATTATCAAAAAATATTATGGTTGCAGCCTTTGCCGATGACTTGGTCAAACCGCTTGGTTCCTCTTCTTCAAACATATAGTAGATGCTGTAAACACTTCCTTCAAACTTTGTACTTTTAATATCGCTCTCTTCAAAATGCATCTGCAGGTTATTGGATGAAGTCTGATCGAATCTTTCAGGATGTGTTTTACTTTTTGAAAGCATAAAAGCATTACTGTTTACATCCAAAGATTTAATTTCATTCTCTTCCAAATAAATAGTGATTGAGTCTCCGGTTAGCTGTGAATTCTCATACCAGAGAATGGGTCTTTCTCCTTCATCGCCCATTTTTTCTGTGATGATCTTTTTATCAGTTCTTAAATAGAGTGTAAAATCATTTACAGAAGCAAATGCGCCACGGATAATTTTAACAGAGTCTTTGGCTTTAAATATGTTCGCAGTGTCTCTCATTCCTTCCATCACTTCGCATTTAATAATAAGCGAATCGATTCGGAAACTTTCCACCGAATCTTCTTCGGCTGTATAGATAGTATCAATCTGAAGCAGCACAGGATTTTCATTTATTAGTGTATATTTTTTTTCAGCAAAATCCTCAAGGTGATCTCCAAAAATAATTGTGTTATTATCGTAACTAACAATCTT
>CBEPPX010000002.1:0-25692 GCA_965511205.1 uncultured Ignavibacteriales bacterium
AGAATATTACTCTGATAGATTTTGATATATGTTTTATATTGCTAATTTTTATCTATTCTTTTCTAATTTTGTCAACAAATTCTCAATAAATATTTATAATTAGGAAATAATTTTTAAATGCAAAAAGGGAAATCAACTTATAATATATCAGATTCACCCGATTTGTATCCAACCGCTGTATTCGTAATAAATAAATATGGAGTAATATTTAATGCGAATAGCCCTGGTTTATCTTTAATTAGTAGTAAAAAAGAGAATATAATAAATAAAAATTTTTTAGGTTATCTTGATGAGAATGGAAAAAACAATTTCCAACAATTTTTTTATAAAACATCAAATTCATCTGAACCACAGACAGCTGAAATTAACTTCAAGGGAATTGACAATAATTATTTTCCTGCCCTGGCTGTAGCCAAATCCATCACCTTTACTGAATCTGCTGATAAGTTCTGTTCAGTATCTATTGTAGATTTAACTTCTTCGAAAACGCGAAAAGAGATGCAGCAACATAGTGAAGATAGATTTGAGAAAATGGCAAATTCTGCCCCAGTTATGATCTGGATAGCTGACATAGATGGATTATTTAGCTTCGTAAATAAAATTTGGTTGGATTATACCGGCAAAAAAATTGGTGACCAATTAGGGATGAATTGGTTAAAAAATGCACACCCTGATGAGTATGAAGAATTACTAAATATCTATCGGGATGCTTTCAGATCTCGCAAACCGTTATCAGCAAAATTTAGATTTGAGGGAATAAATGGAAAATACCAATGGATGCTTATTAAAGGTACTCCCCGTTTAAATGATGAAGGCAATTTTACTGGATTTATAGGATCTTGCGTAAATATTAATGATCAAATAGAAAACGAAGAAAAAATTAAAAAAATCAACGCTAAACTAACTGAAAGCAATGAAACAAAAGATAAATTTTTCTCAATTATATCACACGATCTTAGAAGTCCGTTATCAGGATTAATGGGAATTTTGGAAATTTTAGAAACCTCCTATGAAACTATGCAAGAGAACGAAAAAATAGAAATAATTACTGAGGCATCAAAAACTTCTAAGTCAACCTATGCACTTATCGAAAATCTTTTAGAATGGTCAAGCATAAGATCCGGTAAACTTCCATTTGAACCAAAAAAAGTAAATCTACTTGCAGTAATTAATAATATTGGAACATTGTACAATCAAAATTTTAAAAATAAAGGGATTACTTTTAATGTTAATGTAAAACCTCAAACAACTGTTTTTACAGATATAAAAATAATTGAAACGATTTTTAGAAATCTTATTTCAAATGCAATTAAGTTTACCGCTCAAAATGGAACTGTTTTAGTAAATTCAAAAGAAGACGAAAATTTTACTGTTATACAAGTTAACGATACCGGTATTGGAATGGACCAGGATGAAATGGCTAAGTTATTTAGAATTGATAAAAGCCATTCCACTCGCGGAACAGATGACGAAGAGGGTACAGGTCTCGGATTGATTCTCTGCAAAGAATTAGTGGAAAAGCAGGGAGGTAAAATTTGGGTAGTTAGTAAAAAAGGCGAAGGTTCTACGTTCTATTTTACATTACCAGCCAGCAACTAGTTTTCAATGATCTGAAGTTAAATTTAATTAACCTGCCATTCCCATGCATTCTTTACTAATCCAAGTTGAGAAAATTTAATCTTAGATATTCTTTTACTATACGCAATAATATTATCGAACCAATATAAAAAGGTAACTGGTTCGTCTTTATAGAATATACTTTGCAATTTTTTATAAAGAGCTTCCTTCTTTTCTTCAGTTATTTTTAATGCAAGACTATCAAGAATCTCATCTTTAACTTTACTTTGGTAAGTAGAAAAGTTAAATATTCCAATTTCCGAATCTGAATACCAAAATGGATACAAATCGATTGGAACGGGAATAGTCCAACCGGATATCCATGCATCGAAATTCCGTTTCATCAGCCCATTTATAAAACCGCCTGATTCGAGTATTTGAATATTCACATCGATGCCAATCGCATGTAGATTATTTTTTACAATTGTGGCCACATATTCTCTTCTTGGATTACCCGAGTTTGTATATAAATCAATTTTAAATTCTATTTCACCTCTCTCAATTATGCCATCATTATTCTTATCTGCCCAACCATTTGCTTTCAAAATTTCTCTGGCTTTGCCTGGATTGTATTCATCCATTTCTAACGAATCATCAAAATAAAGTTTGAACATGGGCGACACAGGCCCTTTAGAAACTTCAGCATACCCTGATAAGTATGAATCAACAATCTCTTGACGATTGATAGCATAGGTCAATGCTTTCCTGATTTGAGGTGATGAAAAATATTTATTTGGAATTATCTGATTTTGTTGAAATGCTTGAGGATCAATATGATTCCAGCCAATATAATCATATTCTCTCCCCCTTAAAGAGACTGTTTTGAGTTTTTTTGCTGTATTAATTTCATTTATATCTTCACGCTTAATGTTTTCAACTAAATCAACCTCGCCAGTTTTAAGCTGGTTTATTCTTGATGTATAATCGGGAATTACTTTAAATATTATTTTTTGAATGTTATCCGGATTAAATAGAAAAGAGGAAGTATCCATATCCAAATGAATTGCTGACATACGATTCCACTTGTTCATTTTAAAAGGTCCACTTGTGACAGGTTCAAAATTTTCTTGAGCCGTGGCCATTTCCCCCTTTGGATATTCCGACCAGATATGTTTAGGAATAATTTCCAAATTAATATCCAGTAAAGTGGGTAGGGCATCTTCTAGAAAATTGATACGCAGAATTTTAGGAGAAATAACTTCAAAAGTTTTTTTACTGTCTATCTGTAAGCCATCAATGGTATGGAAATTATAGAACTGCCCTAAAAATCTACTATCAATTTCTGGATCAGAATATGTTTCAAAAGAAAAAATGATATCATCAACCGTAATTGGTTTTTTATCAGACCAATAAATGTTATCCCTTAAATAAAGAGTAATTGATGTAGAATTCTCATCCCACTCCCATTTTTGTGCAAGCATTGGTGCAAAATCAATAATACCTAATGAATCGTTCCAAATTTCCGTTGCAGGTTTTAAAAATAATAAATCAACTAAATGACCTTCAATTACATTATATGCAAACATTGGATTGAATGTTTGAACATCAGACTCAATTCCTATAATAATTCTATTATTATCCGGACTCTTTTGTTCATCGCAGCTTGCGAGAAAGAAGATGAATACTAGACAATAAAATGAAGGTTTAAGATAAAGTGTGATTTTTTTGGATATGATCGTGTGTCGGTTAGGAGCCATTGTGGTTGCTACTATAAATGTTTTAAAAGTTAAAATAAAATTACATCAAAAATATGCTTATATCCAAATAGAGCGATGCACTTCATAAAATTTTTATTGAATGCAAGATTTTTACTTTGCTCATTTTTGTAATCGTTCTGATTAGTTTTGATTTTTTTAAGGCATAAAAAAAGCCCTAATACTATATGTATTAAGGCTTTAAATGCGGGGCCGACGAGACTCGAACTCGCGACCTCCTGCGTGACAGGCAGAATTAATAAAAAATATTGTTCAAATAGTGCGTTTTTTTAAAGAATTCGAAGGGTGACTAGTCCATTCAGACCTAGTCAATTCCACTTTTTGCTACCATTTTGCTACCTAATTACAAATCTAAATATTGATGGATTGTTATTAGAAATTTTTTAATTCAGCCTGATTGACATGCAGCTTATGCCCTCACCCATCAAGAACATGAACAACATACCAAATAGCTCACCAAATCCACCACATAATACAATCAGTTTTGAAGTAGTTCCAACAGGAATGCAATATGATGAAAATACAGTGCGGGTACCTGTGGTATTTCAGAGAGTGGACGAAAAAAATCGAGTACACTACCATCTTTGTAATGTTGGGAAGCAGGATGAGAATACATCTGTATTGGTCCTTGTCATATCGCGGAAATTATTTTATGGATATACTATCTAAATTTAAATGTATATATTAAATTTGTTACAGAAAAAATGCATTAAATAGCTTCAAACTGTAAATTTTATTTTATATTTTCGTGCGAACTAAGTATTGCATCATAAAGATTAAAAGATGAGCCTACAGTCAATCACTCTTTATTTACAGATGGGCTTTTGATTAGTTAAGGTGATTAGCAAGTGAGGTTGAAAGCGATACACAACTGAACTCCCTACATTAAGATGATTATTAAACATTGACAAATTAGAACCAGATTTTTGATTTCATAATCGGAGCGCATATCTGAAAACTGGTGCAGTTGTTTAAGAAAATATTTTCTACCACTTCCTGCGAGAACAAATGAACATACTTTTGGTTTATCCGATGTATCCAGATACATTCTGGAGCTTTAAACACGCTTTGAAATTCGTGTCAAAGAAAGCAAGTTTTCCACCATTAGGATTAATAACTGTAGCTTCAATGCTTCCGAAAGACTGGAATAAAAAACTAATTGATTTGAACGCAAACAGTTTAGAAGATGAAGATATTCTTTGGGCAGACTATGTTTTCATCAGCGCTATGTCAATTCAAAGTGAGTCTGTAGATGAAGTAATACAAAGATGTAAAAAGTTAAAAACAAAAATTGTAGCTGGAGGACCCTTTTTTACAAGCAGTTCAGAATATTATAAAAACATTGATCATTTGGTTCTTAATGAAGCCGAAATTACGCTTCCGCAATTTCTTAATGACCTGAATGAAGGAAAACCAAAACAAAAGTACACTTCGGAAAAATGGGCGGATATTACAACTACACCCTTGCCTCTTTGGGAAATTATACAAATGAAACACTATACTTCTATGAATCTTCAGTATTCAAGAGGTTGTCCATATGACTGCGACTTTTGCGATATAACGGTTCTTTATGGAAGAAAACCGCGTACAAAAACAAAAGAACAAGTGATAGCCGAATTAGATACCCTATATTTTGCAGGCTGGAGAGGTCCCGTTTTTTTTGTTGATGATAATTTCATTGGCAATAAAGCAAAATTGAAAAAAGAAATTCTTCCTGCAATAGCTGATTGGATGGTGAAAAGAAAAAATCCATTTTACCTTAATACAGAAGCTTCTATTAATCTTGCCGATGATGAACAACTGATGCAATTGATGGCGAAAGCAGGATTTGAAGCGGTGTTTATTGGAATCGAGTCTCCGAATGAAGAGAGCCTGGTTGAATGTAATAAATCCCCGAACAGAAACCGTGATTTGATCTTAAGTATAAAGAAAATCCAACAGGCTGGTTTGGAAGTACAGGGAGGATTTATTGTTGGGTTTGATAATGATCCGCTTTCAATTTTTGAAAAGCTTACAAGCTTTATACAGGAAAGTGGAATAGTAACAGCAATGGTTGGGTTATTAAATGCACCGAGAGGAACAAAACTTCAGAAAAGATTAGAAAACGAAGGAAGAATGCTTAAAGATTTTACAGGCAATAACACTGACTTTTCGATTAACTTTATTCCACGTATGGATTCAAAAGTACTTCTCGATGGATATCAGGAAATCTTGAATAAAATCTATTCACCTAAATATTATTATGAACGTGTTATGCGGTTTATGAAGGAATTTGAACCAAAGAAGAAAAAAGTTTTTCATCTTAATCCTAATTATATACTTGCTCTATTCAGATCAATATTTAAACTAGGCATTATCGGTGAAGAAAGAATATATTATTGGAAATTATTTTTCTGGACTCTCTTCAAAAAACCACAACTATTCTCTTTAGCAATTTTGTTCACGATTTATGGTTTTCATTTCAGAAAAATATCCAATAGCTTCTGTTGAAGTGTTAACCTCGTTAACCCGGTTAATGATGTAGTCCGTTTTTCATCCTTTTATACTATTTACTTTTTAATACAACGCTAGACTATCTTGAACTGTCGAACTAAAACCGAATTAATTTATTGCCACTTTATTATTTTATATTATCCCAATCGCTACGTTATAAGATATTCAAGAGCTTCGTCATAAATTGCTAGTTATCAAGTATAATTTTCTTGATTCTTTAATTTGATTCAAACAATGTTATCGTGTGATTAAACTTATCTCTAAGCAAAGATAAATTAAATATCCCATCATATCATAGCGGGAAAGAAATATGAAAAAGGAGGACAGTGAATCCTATATTAAAAATTCAATTAGTGAGGTAGACAGGTTTCTAAAATTATTTTTCACCACCAAAAGAAATTGGAAACTTGTTTGTGCATCTCTTGATGCTTGTTATATCGTGAATTATGTTATAATTTATTCTTTTAAATTTTAATTTATTTATTAATTTAGTTATAGGAAGAAATTTAAAATCAACAACTTAGAAAGACTTATGAAAACATTATACAAATTAGTAATACCTGCTTTTCTTTTCCTAATTATCATTTGTGAGGGTTGCGGTGCAGCTAAAACAGAAATTATTGGGGAGTGGCAGGAGGAAAGTTACCAAAAAGGTGAAATTGATAAGGTGCTTGTACTTGGAATTGTGGATATAAAAAAACCGCTTCTACGAAGAAAATTTGAGGATGGAATGAGAGAGGTGTTCCGGAAGAATGGTATTGAAGCAATTGCAACTATGGATGAGATGCCGTACGAAGAAGTCGTTAGTGAAGAATCTTTTGATAAATATTTTAAAGATTTAGAAATTGATGTGGTACTTGTATCTCGATTGGTGGCAATTGAAGAATCGAAAGATTATAAAGCAGGTTATATGTATACTATCCCGTTCAATAATTACTATGGATTTTACGGTTATTATTACGCTGGTATTCAATATGCAAATTCTAGTGGTTATTTATCCAAGAATATGACCGTAGTATTAGAAACAAATATTTATGAAACAAATGAAGGTAAGTTAATCTGGAGTGGTATCTCGGAAACTGTTGATCCCGATAAACCATCAGATGTTATCCGGTCATTTGGGAATGCTCTTGTTTCTAAACTTGATCGTGAAGGTTATTTTAAATAAATCCTCATAATATAATCCTACCATGATAATAAAGTTTTACGGAACACGTGGGTCAATCCCAATCTGTAGCCCTGAACATCAGGAATTTGGTGGAAATACTACGTGTATTCAAATTAAAATAAAGCAAACAAATAATATTGCGATCTTTGATGCAGGCACAGGTATTAGAGACTTGGGAAACGATTTTTTAGCAAGCGGACACAAACAGAATGAAATTATTATCGGGTTTACTCATTTTCACTGGGATCATATACAGGGATTTCCTTTTTTTGCACCTGCATTTGTTAAAGATCAGAAGATTAACATTTTAGCTATGGGATGGGGACGAAGACTGAATAGTCTCGAAGATATTTTTAGAGTCCAGATGCAAAAGGAATACTTTCCTGTACAGCTAGATACAATGGGCGCAAATTTTGAGTTTATGCTGCTCAAAGAAACAACAAGAGTATTCGAACCTGGTGCTGAAGGTACGAGACCGGTGAACGTAACAGTAAATAAACATAAGCATCCGGGTGATGCTTATGGATATAGATTGGAAAGGGCTGGAAAAGTAGTTGTGTTTTGTACCGATATTGAACACGGTGAACAGATTGACCAGAAAGTAGTTGATTTTGCAAGAGGAGCAGATTTACTAATCCACGAAGCTCAATATACCTCTGAAGAATTAGTAGAAAAGAAAGGATGGGGCCACAGCAGCTTTGAACAAGCAATTCAGGTTGCAGAAATGGCACAAGTAAAACAGTTAGCAATAACTCATCATGATCCTGACCATAACGATGAATTTCTAAAAAACATTGAAAAAAAATGTCAGGATAGATTCAAAGATTGTGTTTTAGCCAGAGAAAAAATGGAGATTGAACTTTAGTTCTAAATTTTGTGTTATATATTTTATTGTTTGAAACACTATTATGAAAATATTTAAGTGCAAACGCACGTATATTAATTTTTACTATTAATTGGAATGGTAATATGAAACAAAAGATATTGTATTTAATCCTATTACAACTGTTTGTAATTTTCTTTTTTATGTCTTGCAGTCCAAGCACTCAGCTAACGAATGTTTGGATTGATGATTCGTATCAAACGGAGGGGATTAAGAAAGTCTTGGTTTTAGGAGTAGCTAAGGAAAACTGGAAAAAGAAAGTATATGAAAATGAATTCAGGCGGCAGTTATTAGAGCAAAATGTTGATGCCATTTCTGCCTGGGAATTATTACCAGAAAACGAAAAACTAAACAAAGAAACTTTTGAAAAATATTTTAAAGATCAGAACATTGATGCAGTATTAGTCGCAAGAGCTATTGGTACAAGTACAGAAGAGACGGTGTATGGAGGAGGTGCATCTCATGTTGCAGTTGGATTCTATGGTTTTTATTTTTCTACAGCTCAATTGTACTACACGCAAAGTTATAGCGCTGAGGAAAAAATTGTTCATGTTAAAACCGATTTATATGAAACATCCGAAGCAAAATTAATTTGGAGTGCAACTTCCAGATCCTACGAACCCAAAAATACATCTGATGTTATCAAATCTGTTAGTTTCGAGGTTGTTAAAGAAATTTCTCTTGCGGGCTTTTTTTATAAATAACTTGCAAAATTTCCACCATTTAAGAGTATCTAAAGGAGATAATTATGTTTAAAAAGTCGTTATTATTATCCATTCTATTAATTTTATTTACTACAAATATTGGTAAAGCCCAGGCAGCACTGCTTGTTTTACTTTTAGGTGATGATGTAGCTAGTGAAAATTTTTATTTCAGAATAAAAACTTAAATGATCTTAAACTAAATTTTCCATACCCAACCCCTGCTTAATTACATAGGCGGGGGTTTTTTATTGGGTGTTATCTTGGGTATAAGGGTAAGGCTGTTGTATGGCTTGAATATGGAGCCGTGGGCATGTTAATATGGATAAGTTTTCAAAGATATATATTATTAGGCTTTTAGAAATTTATAATTACTTGCAAATATCTTTATATTTAATATGCTCAACCGCATTTTAGGAAGTATAAGTAAGTAATTAGGAGATTAAAATGAAAGCTATGGGAAAAAACTTTGTAATTGAAAACCAAGGAGTAAGTGTATGACATCTTCGGAATTTCCATTCATTTCAGTAATGTTTGCTGTTATTATGGGTATGGGGGTTGTGTATATTCTCATAGCAATTGCAACAATAATCCGTGGTTACCGACAAAATATTAAACCCTACTGGTTACATTTGGCATGGATTATATTTCTTCTATTGCTTCATTTTCATGTTTGGTGGGGATTATGGGATTTTCAGCAAGTAACAACATGGAATTATTTTTCTTATTTGTTCTTACTCTCCGGGCCTGTCTTGCTTTTTGTGGCTGTTGCAATCATTATACCGGAAGACCAGCAAGCAGGTAAAATTGATCTGCAGGAATTTTATTTCAAAACCAATACAAAATTTTTTCTAACACTGGCATTTGCAGTTATCTGGGGATTGTGTCTGTATCCGGTCTTTTATGGGAAACTGGATCCTGTTTTCGGGTGGTTACTTTCATTTCTAATAATAATGATATTACTTGGCTTTATGAAAAATCCCAAATTGCATGTGATTTTATCTATTACAGCATGGGTACTATTTTTTATATGGCTTCTTTCTTATGGTTTTTCTTTAAGCAACAACTAGGTATTTAATGTAGTTATTAATAACAATGCAGAGGATGTAATGTTAGATCAGGTTAATCAAAGGAAGAAAAAAATAATATTAGCTCACTAGACTGAATCGTAAATAGTATCATTAATTGTAAGAGACCATAAAACCATGTTGTTAATGAAATTCTAAATATTAGTGGTGGAGAGCTAAGGGGTACTGAGGATAACAGACCCTCAACAACTAATGCAGAGTATCAGCGCATTAAGTTAATATTAGGATTAACACTATAGTTGATGGCGGTCCGCATGTTCATCATTATAAGTAACTTCAGATTACGATCAAGAATATGATTTTACAAAAATAAGTTCCAACAACTTAATTCATTTTCCCAGCCCCTGCTTAATAACATAGGCGGGGGGGTTAATTGTTTAGACTAAATAAATGTTGTAGCACTTCTGAAGGAGCTAAATAATGTTCGAGCTACTAAAAAATGATATTAAAAATGGAAGATAAAGATATAAAAAGCAGAGAAATGCAGGGTATAAGTAATCGGATTTTAACTATTACATATATACCTTTTTTATTTTAGAATTAATATCGATATTTACTGTGATTAAGAAAACTTCTACAGGAACAAAAAAGGAAAATTTCATAATGATAGCAAAACATAATGGTTTAGTTTTATTATTAGGTTTAATTATAATGACATTACTAAACGCTTGTAATAAACCCGTTATTGTACCTGCCATTAATGATATACCAACTGATAGCTATCACGCTGGAAAGTTTGTATGGCATGATCTGTTTACAAATGATGTCTCTTCTTCTAAAGAATTTTACAACAATTTATTCGGCTGGGAATTTGAAGATGATGGTGAGGCTAATTCAATATTCACTCTAATTAAATTTAATGGTAAACGGATAGGTGGTATTATAGATATAAATCAAATTAAGCAGGAAGTTAAACGACCAAGATGGCTTGCATATATATCTGTTCCTGATGTGGCCGAGACTGTCAAGCAGATTGAATCCAAAGGTGGTTTTATATTTGCTGATACTCGCGAGCTTCGCAACCGTGGTACGATCGCAATATTTTCCGATCCGCAAGGTGCACCACTGGCATTACTTGAATCAAGTAGCGGGGATCCAATAGATGATGAACCACAAACCGGCGAATGGCTATGGAATGAATTGTGGACAAGCGATACTAAAGCAGCCGTTAAATTCTATTCAAATCTTATAGGTTATGAGTCTGATCTTATTGATTCCGAATCAGATGTAGATTATACAGTATTACGCAAAGAGGATAAACTGCGTGCAGGTGTTTTTAAAATGCCTTTAGAGGAACACCCTGATTGGCTCCCTTATGTTGCAGTATCAGATCCTGAAGCAACAATAAAATTAGCTGAACAGTTAGGAGCAACAATTTTGATGAATACTGAAACAATAACCGGAGATAAATCTGCAGTAATTGTTGATCCTGGTGGTGCCGTTTTTAGTATTCAAAAATGGCCGGTAGATACAAAAATGTTAGAGGAGAAAAAATGAAAAACATAATTAGAATCTTATTTGTATTATTAATCTTATTATCATTACTCCTGCCATTAGGTTGTGGTGGCGCTACCTATGTTGGTGTAGGGGTTTCTGTTCCAGGTGCCTGGGGGCCATATGGTGGACATGGCGGTACGGTAGTGGTAGGGCGTCCCTTTTATTAATGATTTTCATTTGTGCAAAGTTTTCAATTCACAAATGATACAATGAAAAAATTATAACTGCTAAATAATAACGATTAATTTAAATTGAATGCGATACAATCAATTACGTATTGTACCTCAGAATGTTCGTAAAGAAAAAAAGGTAACTTGAATTATCAATTAGAATTTAATTTTATAAGACCAATTTAATGTTTTTAATTAAGTTATATTAAATAGTAGTAATAACTCTATTTAATCTTCTCTTAAAGAAAAAAACCAATTTACTCCCACACCTAAACTTAATAGGCGGCTATTTGCAATCGAGTTACCGGAACCATAATTAAGATACTCTGAATCATTTATCCAATGATACCTAACATTCGCATCCAAAGAGAGTTCTTTATTCAAAGGAAAGAGTACTCCTCCACCAAATGCAAAACCTGCTTCGCTTCTGAATTCTGATTCGTTAACCTGCGTTGTCTGTGAGCCAATAGTGTAAGTACCAGTTATACTAGTTCGATAGGTGTAGAGACCTCCTTCAAGCAATCCGTAGAATCTCATCCCTGGACCAGGTGAAATCAATCTGAAGCTAAAAATTGCAGGAATTGCGCCAATTCCACCCGAAACGTTTATACTTCCCTGTTGACCACCACTAGTAAAATCCTGGTTTATTTTGCTTTCATTAAAACCAACTCTTAAATAACCGAGAACAAGGGCAAGTCTTATATTTTCTTCAATATCGTAGTAAAATCCTACCAACGCTCCAAGTCCGACATTATAATCCTCCGCATTTTTCCCGATAGGAAGAACAAAATTACCAGTTACTTCAGTTCCGTAACCTGCTTGTGCAAATGAAAATGAATTAGAGAAAATTAGAATAATTGTGAGTATAAAAACATATTTTACCATAAAAAGAAGTTCCTTGTGTAAATTTTTATTAAAGTAAAAACAGATTAAGTGTGTAACGCAACACGATCCATGCACTTTCTTCAGCACTAAAAGGTTGAGGGTTCTAACACTCCCATCCTAACACACTATTAAAAAATTTTATTGAATTATTTAAAATTAGAAGCCAACTCCTGCACCAAAACTAAGAACCGGATCCCATTTCTTATAAGGAGAATTCTTATCATTCAAAACATCAACTAAAACTTCTACAAAAACCCAAACGTTTGGACCTACCATTTGAGAGAAACCACCCCCAAGTAATATAAACGGAACCCAGACTCTTTCACTATTCCATTTATTGTTTTGTAAATCAAATCCTGTAATGTGATCGAAACTTGCATACACAAATTCACCGTGCAAATAGAATTGCGGGACAACCCTGTAACGTGTAAATATGCTACCACCGTAGTTATGAGAGCTAAAACTTGGATTGATGCGTTTATCACTTATATATGTGTATGCTAATTTGCCACCAATAGAAAACTTAGGTGTAACTTTAAATCCCACAAGCGGTTGCACGCTTAGGTAAAAGTAATTATTCCAAAAACTGAATCCAACGTTACCGCCGTAATAAACACGGCTTTCTTTCAGATTTGGTTTAAATGGATTATAAATGGCATTACTTTTTTCCCCACTTTCACTGTTTTCACTATAAATTATACTAACAGTAAATAAAACAAAAAGTACGGTAAATAATTTTTTCATTTTCTTCTCCAATTATTTTATCAATAGTTAATTATTAAGCTTTTCACATTCAATTTATTGATTCCGAATATATCATCAAAATATATTTAGAATGCTAAAAATAATATCTCCAATCAAACGCGGTACGCAAACCAATGTACCAAACAGGTGTTAACTCTGGTGTTACAATTCCTTCTGGTACCACAACAGACTGATTATGTGGTAAATCAACTCCAAAGGTTAGCTGAAAAACTAAACTCGAACTTTGATCTAATGAAAATGTACGGAATGGCCGATACTCCAGCACAGGGAAATCTAGTTGTGTTGATTTATAATTTAGAAGTACAGTTTCATCGTTATCCATGGGAATCAATAATGCATCTTTATTGTCTCCTCTACCATAAAGTGTAATACCAATTTCTCTACCTAAAATAAATTGAAATCGACCAATGCCCGTCTCAATTCCTGCTTGCCAGGGAATCAATCCGCCAAGACCAGCTGTAACGGCCAATCCAGCATATGTATCTGGAGCAAATAATAAAATGGGTGCTGTAATTAGTAAATCTAATGGAACTAACCAAAAGGGCATTCGAAAACGAAAGCTGAAAGCCTCACGTCCTGGAATTGCAGCCGTAAATTGACCGCCTTCTTCAAGAATAGGCGAATCGCCAAATTTCATAGTTGATGAGCCATCCTGTCTCCAACCAAAATCCAAAAATACAAGCCCATCACCACCGCCGTGCATTACACCTTCAATACCCAACCCTAATCTAATTCCTGCATCCAGACCACCCAAAGCTCCGGGTGTATTTTGATTTGTACCAAAACCACCACTAACTGTATTGCCACGAACTGCAGATATGGCTCCAATAAACAATCCCAATTCTGTTCTAAAGCGTGGCAGCTCACCCAAGCCTGTTGCCAATCCAGGTATAGGAGTTTTTACCAATATTTTTGCACAGGGATCAATAATATTTGGATCAACTTCACGTAACGGCATAAAATTATTTTTACATACACTAAAACTATCAGGTAAAGCTTCAACTAATTCATTACCATATTGGTAATCAAAAGTATTCTTTCCAGTTGCAGCTTCTAAAAATTGTTCTATGCTTAGTTGAATAGCTACCGCAGCCAGTTCAGCATCTTGTTCACGCATGAAGGCATCACCCGTTAAGATCATTCTGCGTCCATCCCAGGTTGATATTTCAAGACCTTTTTCATTATAATAATCGTGTGTTCCTTTTCTTTGAGATGCATCGCCCCATGTTCCGGCTGTATGACCTGCGGCAAAAGAATCTTGCAGAAAATGTAAAGCAAATGCTTCATCTGCAAGTGCTGAGAGAATTAAGGCAGATCGTTCTTCATCAGAAAGATTTTCATTAAAATATTTTGAAGCTTTTAGTAATGCGCTCACATGAAACCAGGTATACGCCCCTAAAGCATTTAACTCAGCACCTTCGGTTAAGCAAGCGATCAAATAATCTCGTACCTGTGTGTCCGCATTCGGTCTGGCAAGTAAGAAGTGTACATTGTTTGAACCAGCTCTTGTTGCATATTCAGGATCAACTCTTTGTAGTTTAATATCGGAATCGCGCAAGGCATTAATATGTTCGTGTCTATTTTCCGATTCAATCAGATCAATTTTTAATTGTGCTGCAATATCCGCAACCTTTAAAATCCAATCTGTTTGCAAAACGTTGTAAAGTAAATTTTCCGGGGAACAGGAATGATCACCGGAGATTGCCGGCCAGGATGCAAAATCAAGTTGTGAGGGATGAGTAGTTTGGGTGGCATCAATTACAGTTACTGTAAGCCTCTCTTCATATCCTATTCTTGCTTCATTCCAGAGTTTATCAAGAACTGCACGGTATTCAGGACTCAAATTTTGTATTGCAAGAAGTGCAATATCTCTATGCTCGGGGTAAATCCATCCCCACAGGTTTGAACAATTAAGAAGTAAAAATATTGCAGTTGGAAATAGTATCTTTTTCATAAAATTCTCTCTAAAAATAATATCGAATTTTTAGCGCAATAAGAATAGTTTTAATTTTTTCATCGCTAAGTCGAAAGTTCAATGACTGATATGTATTCTCAATTCCGACATCGAAATCTTTATGTCCCGTATAGCCTATTCTTAATCCCAAAGTTAGTAAATCAGTTGCATTTTCTCCGGATTCGGAAAAAGAATTATATTTTGCACTTACTAATACCCCTATAGGAAATTCAACGAAATCAACGTTTGCAAAATCCACAGAAGCGGCCAATCCGATACGAGCATTACCTTTGTCTTTTCCATTAAAAGCGTTACCAAGACCCCAGCCAAGATTTGCAAGAATACCCAACCATCTTGTGGGAGCGTAAGCATAATTAATATTTGCAAACATGCTTGTTATATTATCTTTTTCAAGAAGTTTGGCTCGGGCGGAATCATCGATCGCTCCCTCATCTATAACTCGCAGTAAAAAATCATAAATTGAATAGAGGGCTACCTGACTTGAATTATAATCTATGCTTCCCGATAACATCATTTTATCATTTTCCCAAATTTTTATTTTAGCACCGAGTGAATATCCTGCGCCGTAAGAGATGCCAGATGTGAGAAGAGTATATGCGTTACTACCCAACCTTGCAATCCCGCCGTACTTACCATTTAGGGCCAACCAATCATTTATTGCCAATTGAAATTGAATATCACCAAGAACAAAGAATAAATTCCCTGATAATGTATCAATTATGTTTCCATTTAAATCTTTTATAAAAGATTTAAGATCTATAGCAGCACCAGCACCTACACTAGTTTTTATGAAGGTGGTGATAAACGGATTACCTACAATATCTGAAGGAATAAACCTAAAATTATTAAGAATTGGTAATTGCTTTGACGTTTTAAGTATAATTGAATCTTTTACTTCTCCCTCAGAATTTTCCACCGATTGAGCATTAAGTTTAACACTTAATACAGTAACCATTATCGCACCAATTAATAGATGCAGTAAAAAGAACCGTATAAACTTTTTCATGATCAGTGCCTCACTAACTAATTAATAATTATCTATTATTGAAAATACCCTTCCGAATTTAATCTCTCTGCCACTCCTTTACTATTTTTGTGGAAGGACCACATCCTGAAAAATTTAGTACAATCGCTAAAAGAAAAATAAAAAGGATAAAAAAGTACTTTATCTTAATACCACCTGTTTGAAATTGACAGGCCCAGTCTGATAGTCCAGAATGAATAAAAATTATTATCCTTTCCTCCAATTGATTTACCTGCATCAAATGCATAATTATATCTTACAGCCGCCAGGAATGTTGTCCCTGAATCGAACACTGGAATTAGTAATCCAGCTTCGGGTGAAACACCGAAGTGCCAGTTATTTGATTCGAACCTGTATACTCCTATATCTAGTCTTTGCAGTATATAATAAACACCAGCACCAAGACCAATAAAAGTTCTTATATCCTTTCTTTTTCCAATGTAATAATGATAATTTAATAAGATCGGGAAAGCATTTATATACCTTAGCTGAATTCCGCTTATAGTGCCGCTTATGTTTTCATCATTAAAATTAATAGGCTGATCTAATCTCTGATCAAATAAATTCCAGCCGAGAGTTAGACCTGCAGATGTATTTTTTGTGAGAAACTTTTTGAAATCCAACCCGAATCCGCTATATGATTCTTTACCTATAAAATCACTAGTTTTTGATGTAGGAAGACCAATTTCCCACGTTACATTTGTTAAAGATTCCTGAGCTAATAACGGAATACTTATTAAAATAATAATGAAGATTACGATTTTTAATTTCATAGTTTTAATTTCATTTAATTGTACAAAATATTGTTTATACCTTTAGTTTACTTTTAAATATGGCGATTGCTGAAATAATTCATTTATACCGTTTGTAATCCTTGAAGGTAAAGTACTTGAACTTTCAGCATATCCGTTCAATGTTCCTGCCCAGGCTGCTGTGATCTCCTGCTTGTTTGGATCATTCGATTTTGCGTCCAGCATTGTAACAATTATTGAGCCTGTTGTAAATGAATATACTGTCCCTCCGTAATAAGGTGGATAGTAACCCCATCCGGGACCGTAACCTGGATTGTATCCCCAGCCGCCCCACCAACCCCAGGAACCCCAAAAATAACCAGGATCATAAACATAATTATCAGAACTTGTTATGTTTACAAGAACTACTACATCAGGGATTACATTTGGACCAGCAGTCACTCTGGTATAACCATAAGTTTCCATTTGTGAAACAACCTGGTTTAATATCAATTGGTCATAGGTTGTATTAGGAGTACCTGATTGACTACCTACGCGAACTATTGAATCGGGCATAGCAAACGTTGAGTAATTCTGAAAGTTGACATTTTTATTTCGGAATGTTACTGCTACATCATAATCACTAGCGCTCATTCCATAATCACTATAGCAGGAATTGAAAGTTAAGGTTGTAATTCCCAATAGAAATACTGTTAAAATTGTTTGAAAAATGAGTTTTCTTTTCATTAAAAGGCTCCTGTTGAAGTTTTAGCTTGTTGGTTATTTACAAAATAAAGTTACTCTTATATTTAGATGAAATTATATATCATTCTACTGGTTCTGAATGACTTATATATTTACTTACCAAAGCTGCAATAAGTATTGCAACATACAACTGTCCTGTTATACTTGTAAAGGTTGATAAGGATTTTGCTGCAGGTGAAAGGGGCACAACATCTCCATAGCCAAGCGTTGTTAGAGTAACAAAACCATAGTAAACATAATTACTAATATAACTAATAGCCGGGTTAATTGGTTCAGTCAAATGCTTAAAGCTAAATGCAGTCGGATCGATAATACAAACAAGACCAATTAAAATAGAAAAAGACAACCCAAGCATTAAGTAACCGTTAATAGATTCCATTATAACTTGCGAAGTAACAGTTTTTGCACGCGCAATTTGAATGATAAATAAAACAATCATCATATTGAAAAATAATATGTTGGCAAGAGAAGAGACTATATTCAGTATTGGTAGATTTAAAAACTCGGCCAACAATTTTATTACAACTACTATCAACGCTATGTTAAAAATTCTTGAGCGATCTGCCCGTAAGGCCAGTGCCGAGAGTAAAAAGATTAAAGTGAAACTGAAACCATATAAAATGCTATGCCATTCGATTGGGAAAAAAGGAATTAAAAATATTGTAAATATCACAAGCGTCAATAAAACCGAATTACTTGCGGTCAGAAATTTATTAGATACATCCGAAAAGATATTCATTTTTTAATCCTAATTTTTTTTACTTAAAAAGATGCAATATATAAACAGGGGTTTAATTTCATATTTGTTCACTTAATATCTTTCTTAGATGCATCACCTTGAAAATCAAATCCGGATTTTAAATGCAAATCCCTTTGTGGGAAAGGAATTACAACGCCTTCTTTTTCAAATGCTTCGTCAATTGCAATTCGGATATCGCTTCTAATAAAAATCCAATCAGGGTGAGAAGTCCAGCAACGTAACTCAAACTCAAGGTAGCTTTCTGCAAAATCATTAAACAATACGTACGGTGCTGGCGTTGTTAGAATATCCTTCTGATCCTTTGCACATTTAAGCAAAGTTTGCATAACTAACTCAATTTTGGTACCGTAAGAAACACCTACTTTAATATCCATTCTTCTTAACTTATCAGTCATAGTCCAGTTAACAAGTTTATTTGAAATTAATTGTCCGTTAGGAACAATTACTTCTGCACCTTGCCAAGTTTTAATCAAACTAGAACGAATGCCAATTTGCATTACTTTACCTGAAAGATTATCTATTTGAACAGCGTCTCCAACTTGAATAGGTCTTTCAAATATTAAAATTAAACCGGAGATAAAATTTCTAACCAGGTCCTGTAAACCAAAACCAATACCAACACCCAGGGCGCCAGCAAGTAAAGCAAATTTATCCAGGTCCAATCCAGCTGCAGAAAAAGCTACAATAATCCCAAATCCAACAATAATATATTTTACAATAGCAGATATGGCCCCAGGGACGCCACGTGGTAATGTCATCCTGGAAAGAATATCACCTTCTAAAATGAATCTGACTAGACGGGCAAGAAGAACTGCGATCCAAATAGTTATAAAAAATAAAGCTACTTCAGCAATTGAAATTGAAAAAGTACCAATTTCCCATTGCCTCGTAAAAATTTCAAAGAAGTAATCTTCGACCGGAAGGAGAATTTCGAAGTTCAACAGAAAAATAGTTACCCACCAAAATATAAAAGCATACCTGATAATTTTACCAGTGGTTCTTTTTATTTTATCCGGATAGTTCTCAACAACTCTTATCTTGCCTGCAATTTTTGTGAGTAGAAAAATATCTAGAAGTGCATTCAGTGTTATCGATGCTGTGATTAAAATTATTGCAGCAAATATGGTGTTAAGCGTTTTGATTACTAATATCTCTGCTAAAGTAACATAACCAAGTATGTTAGCAATTAATGATATTCCAAGGAAGAGTACTGCTATTCGAACACCATTTTTAATTGCACCAAAACCTTTCTTTCCTTCAAATAGTGATTGGAAAGGTTTTTTAATACTCAACCATAAGAATCCAGATAATGAAAGAAGAGTTAGCATCAACAATAATATTCTTTCCAGTAATGATTCAGTTGGTGAGATACTTTGAATTTCCGATAGAACAAGAAGAGCGGCTAAACCAAATAATGGGGTTCTAATAGATTTATTTGAAATGTGTGTAACGATTCTTAATAGAGGAATTAGCACCAACATTTTAATAAAACTGACAAGTACTTCCGGTAAATCAGGATAAATAAGGAAGAAAAACAATAAAAAAAGCAATACGGCAATTGATATGGGTCGCTCAAGCAATCGAAAGGCCATATCTAATGAATTACCTGGATTTTCTAGTTTTTTACTAAAATTCTTTAAACCAAATACCAGTAACAGTAAAATCAAAAAAAGGAAAAGATCTACAGCAAGATTCCGTTTATTAATTTCGATAAAATCTCTGGCAGATCTTCTATAAAGCTCCCAAACATCTGCCATGTGAGTTGAGAGCGCAACTGTATCTTTTGGTTGAAAGAATGCCTCCCATAAAGGAGTAGCATCCTGACTAAATATAGATTGCCTTCGTTGATTTAAAGCATCCGTTAACTTGGAAACATTAATTCCTAAAGCTATGTTTTCATCTGCTAAAGTATTTTGAATCCTAAGACCATTGGTAATAATCTTTCCGATGTCTTGTTGATATTTCTTCAAATTGGATTGAATATCTCTAACACTTTGAAGTAATTCAACCGGTGCCTCTTCACTTTGGGCATTATCATAGGTTCTTTGCCAAATCCCAATAATTTCTTCTAGTTTGGATTTTTCTATTTCAAGTTCCTTCACTCTTTGGCTAACAGTTGCTTGCCAATCCGAGATTTGTTTATTTAGTCTTTCCCAGCGTTGTCGCAGGTCTTCAAGTTTACGCGTATTGTATTGAGCTAGATTATCGAGATCTACTTCATTCTGTAATTCTTCTTTACCTTGAAGATAAGCTTCGCTTGAAGAATCAATTAAGGCAATTTCTTCTGAAGGTTTCACTACCTCTTCAAGTTTTTGTAAGTAAAGAGATAGCTCCTCAATTTTTCCGGATATCTCAATTACTGGATATTTAATAGGTTCAGGAGGTTTTTCTTCCTGCTGCTGTGTGGTGGTTTTTTCTTGCGGAAATGCTATTAATGTTGATGCAAAAATGAGTAGGATAATTGATCTGATAAATAGAATTATTTTTTTCATTTGCTTAACTAATTTAATGTCCATTAATCTCTTTTACTTAGACTAAATTTAACTAATATTCTACATTGAGTCAGTTTTTTTGAATACAGTTTGAAATTAATATTAATTTTACATTATTTTTTAGACAATTCAACCCTTCACATAAAAACCGTTTAGCATTTCAAAAATTTTGTTCCATAGATTCTTGTATTCTAAATTAACCTATATTGAAACATCCCATTGTAATCTAAAACGAAAATCATCAATAGTGTCTTCACTTGATCTTTGCAAATCGAGATAGGATATTTCTGCTGTTAACTTGTTTAAATGGTTTTTGAAAAACCAATTCAGGTCAAAAGAAAATTCGTGCTGCAATAAATTCGATAAATTTCTGTTCGGGTTGTAAATCGCATAACGAAAAGCCAATTCTAAAGGTTTGGGAAAATCACCCCAGATATAATGAAAAAAATATCCAAACTGAATATAATTACCAAGCAGAATTGTTTTTACATCATTCTTCTTGTCATCTATTTCTTTCCAGTGAAACTCCTGCTGCCAGGATAATCCCCGATACATAAATGCAGTTTCTAGAAGAAATTGATTAACACGATATTGCCCCGTTTCCCCCTTTTCAAATCCATTTAGCTGCCCCCCACCCGATTGAGAGAACCTCGTGTATGGACTTCGGTTTGTTGCACCTGCAACAGCAATTAATCCAGTCATATTTTCGTGATATTTAGTATCAGAACCTGAGAACTCAAGTTCCCGGCCAAAACAATTCCATTGGATTCGGGAATTATACATTAAATGTGAATCATCATTTGAAGTTGAACCTCTTCCGGTTCCGGTTAAAACAGAAAACCAATAATTGAAATCGGCTATTCCATTTCCTTTTAAGCGGCCATAAACAGATATACCCTGCTGACGATCTATTGTAAACGGGCGTGTTAATATTGACCGTTCAACCGTTTGCTGCTTACCTGATGAAATAATTCGCTCCCGGTTGAAATGAATTTTCCATTGACCAACTTTTAACTTTAAGAATTTGAATTTTTCAACCATCAACCTGAAATCTAAAAGATTGCCCGCGGCCAGTTCATACTCCCAGTAAAATTTTAACCAGGATTTAAATATATTTCCACCAATCTTTAGTCTTGCTCTATTTATTTTAAATGTTTGTGTTTTATTTTTTTGAAAGTCTGAAAATGTTATTGGATTGGTATCAAAGGGATAGGCATATCTGAATTGAAGACGGGATTGTAATTGCAACTTGAAATTTCCATCCGTTGTACTAAATTCAATTCCTTTATTCCCGTATGTAATTTTTATTGATTCCTCACTAATTGCAGTTGAGTCTGCGGGATTATTGGATAACAGTTTTTTGTCTGAACAAAACGCGTTTGTATTTAAAAGTAAAAACGTTACTGCAATAACAGTATGCAGAGAAAGCATTATTAGTACAGAAGGAGATCTGTTCATAATTTTCTTTCTGCCTTTTAAAATGCCAGCTCAATCAAAAGCCGTAAGTCGTTTACCGTTCCCTTAGTTGGTCGTACAACATTATTAAAAAACTGAGCAGAAATATTTAAACCAACCGAGCCAATATGAAAGCTTCGCTGTATTCCACCTCCCAATGGTATATATACATTTTCACCTGATGGTTTATTCCAGTAAACAGAAATACCGTATGGCACATAAACAAGACTCCAATCCTCAACAAACTCATAATAAAGGAAGGGTTTGACTAAAAGCATGTTCACATCCTTGCGATCCTTAGCTCCTGCAAATGTCCATAACTGGATGGCAATAGCACCTGCAAATAAATTGCCGCTCTCATATTCATAGTCGAAGCTAGGGCCGATACACCATTTCCCGCTTCCAAGAGTTTTATTGGATGCTGTTGGAAATTGCATCCCAATACCAGGAGAAATATGATGCCCCTCGTGATGCCCACCTCTTTTAGAAACCCAAAAACCGGTTATGAGATCACCAATCCCAGTAGCAGCTTCTACTCCCGGGTCCGGGTTGCCGGGAGGTTGGCCGGGTATATTTCGGGGGAAATCGTTAAGTTCAAAATAGGCAATGTTTTTTATTTCAAAACTTCCAATCCCTAAAACACTTACTAATTCATGTCCCCAGGTTGTAGCATCGTTGGTTTCATCTTGTAGGAAGCTTCGGAATATCCAGTTCCCCCACGAATCCAAACGGTATTCAATAAAGCTCTGATCTTCTTCTTCTGAATGTTCCCCCTGTGCCCACGCATCGGTGCTAATTACTGATAGTACTAATGCAAACACAGCAATGGCTGATACCTTAATCATAAATTTTCCTCTTTGTTGATGTAAAATGTTGGTAACTATTATATGATTTAATTTTGTTAAAATTTTTCCTAAGTTTTTCATTTAACTACTTTTCTGAGTTTTTTTATTGGAAAAACCACTTTGCTACCATAAATAAATAGCGACCTTAGTTTATCCCAGAAATCACCACCAAGCACAAACAAGCTTGTTACTAAAACAATATCACCAACAATATTTATAAGAATTCGATTCTCTTCATAGGATGGTATCAGTTGTGAAAAGTAAGGGACAAGCCAGCCTGCAAGAATAGGAATTACAAATAGAACCAAACCAATATTGTATCTTGTTTTACTAACTGTATCCGCAGGTCCGTATTTTTTTAAGAAGCCAAATATTTTACTTTTTATGTAATTGAATCCTTCTTTACCAGCCACAGCAGCCGCGATGACCATAAACAGTTCGGGAATTCCTAATGCGAGAAGTCCTGAAAGTGTTGCTTTCCATCCGGTTGAGAGATTAGAAGAAGTAACAAACGGAATTAAAAGTGGTGATAAAAATCCAACCACGAAAATTGTTCCCGCAACAAAAAGTTTTTTTCTGCTTGGTAAAGTAACTGGCTGACTTTTTACAAATTCTTTATTCATTGTTATTTTCTTCGTGCAAATTCAATATAAAATGTTGAACCTTGCACAGCTTGAAAATATTCACCTGCAAGCATGTCTCTATCAGGTAAATAGTTTAAGGTATACTTTGATCCGGGATAATTTACATCTCTTAATACAACAATTATTTTAAGATCCCCTTTGTATCCCTCCCAATTAGCACTTTCAACATTTATAGGTTTTGGATTAAAGTATTGAGCATTGAGCCTTCCATCACTATTTACATTGTTTATCTTTATTAAATAACTCGCGTCTGTTCTCAGCCATTCACCAACAAGCAAATTTTTATCAACAGCTTTTGTATTTGAAGTAACTTTATCTCCATTATCTTTTGTAAATAGAAAGATTAAAACAGCAATTAACACTATTGCTAGTGCAGCCGTGATATAAATGATTTTATTTTTTTTCATAACTAATATTTGCTACCAATTATAATTTATTTTCTTTAATCCCTTTCCCTTCAATTACATCTCTTAAAGCAGGAGAGATAATTGAAGCGAGTGGTTAATTAAAACTGGGCGCGTTCCAATTAACACGCCCATAAATTAATACATCCTACTTAGTTCTGAGGTTTTGATTTTAAACTTTGTAACACTTTATCAATACCTAATGAACTTCCTCCAACAGGCGGAAATTCTTTAAATGATTGTAAGAACTCTCCTACATAGGTTTGCCCTGGTACAAACAACCACATATTATCAACATACCATCTTAAGTACATAGCTGATTTCCAGGACACTTCAAATGGATCAGCTCTTAAATTTATCACGACGGGCCAGGCTGGCTGAACGCGAAATGCTTGATTAATAGGCCCTTCCATATAAGAAAAATGAAGTTTCCAGTTTTTATAGCGTAATGCGTTGAGGTTACCACCTTGATCGAAATAAAAGATTTCATTTCTTGGCGCTTCTTTGACCTTTCCTGTCCAGAAAGGCAACTGATTATAACCATCTAAATGCACTTTAAAATTCTTATCACCAGCTTGATATCCTTTAAGCAATTTTTCCTTAACATCAGGAACACCTGCTGCTGCAAGCAGAGTAGGCATCATATCTTCGTGAGAATAAATGTTGTTGTCGATAGTTCCGGGTTTGATAACTCCGGGCCAACGAATAACACAAGGTACTCTAAAGCCGCCCTCCCAGGTAGTACCTTTTTCACCGGCGAATGGTGTAGTACCGCCATCAGGCCATGTGAATTTTTCAGCGCCATTGTCTGTAGAATACATAATAATAGTTTTATCAATAATACCAAGGTCTTCCAATTTTTTAAGAACTAAACCCACGGTTTTATCGTGTTCAACCATACCGTCCGGGTAAAGTCCGATACCTGTCACTCCATCACTCTCTTCTTTAAGGTGAGTCCATACGTGCATACGGGTTGCACTTAACCATACAAAAAACGGCTTACCTTCCTTATGTGCTTTTTCTATAAAAGCTATTGCAGCGTTTGAAAATTCTTCATCTGCTGTTTCCATTCTTTTTCTGGTCATTGGACCTGTATCTTCAATTCTACCATCTGAATAGGAATGCAGCACACCACGTGGTCCAAATTCCTTATGAAATGCAGGATCTTTTGGATAGTAGTAAGACTCCGGTTCTTCTTCTGCATTTAAGTGATAAAGATTCCCGAAAAATTCATCAAAACCGTGGTTGGTTGGTAACATTTCGTCCCGGTCTCCCAGATGATTTTTTCCAAACTGACCGGAGGTATATCCCAGGGGTTTTAATAGTTCAGCAATAGTTGGTTGATTGTCCTTAATACCTTGCGTTCCGCCTGGCATTCCAATGGTTAACAGCCCTGTTCTAAAAGGATGCTGACCTAAAATAAAAGCGGCTCGTCCTGCAGTACAGGATTGCTGTGCATACCAGTCTGTAAAAACAGCACCTTCCTTACCAATACGATCAATATTGGGTGTCTGATAGCCCATCATTCCCTGGCTGTTGATACTAATATTAGAATAACCAATATCATCGCCCCAGATAACCAGAATGTTTGGTTTATCCTGTGCAGTTGTTAAAA
>CBEPPX010000003.1:0-22907 GCA_965511205.1 uncultured Ignavibacteriales bacterium
CAGATCTTTTAGATATCCAAACCGGTACTTTTGAAGATTTTATTCAGCTTAAACCTTCTCCGGATAAAAGAGTAGATAAAGGTCTTCAGGCAGTATTCCAGACAAATTTTCCGATTTTTGATAATAAGGAAAATTACCGGCTGGATTTTATAGAATATAATATGGAAACTCCCCGCTTTTCTGTACAGGAATGTATGGAACGAGGACTTACTTTTGCTGCTCCGTTAAAGGGCAAGCTGCGGCTTTCTACAAAAGATCCGGATACGGAAGAATTTGTAAATAGTGTTGAACAGGAAGTTTATCTTGGTAATCTTCCCTTTATGACTGAAAGGGGAACATTTGTTATTAATGGAGCTGAACGTGTTATTGTTTCTCAATTGCATCGTTCGCCAGGCGTAGCTTTTGCACAAACTGTGCATCCAAACGGCACTCCTATTTATTCTGCCAGAATCATTCCGCTTAGAGGATCGTGGGTGGAGTTTGCTACCGATATAAACCATGTTATGTTCGTTTATATAGATAGAAGGAAAAAATTCCCCGCCACTACTTTGTTAAGAGCACTTGGTTATGCTTCCGATGAAGAAATACTGAATCTTTTTGATCTGGTTGAAGAGATAAATGTAAGTAAGGTTGATGTTGAAGATTATGTTGGAAGAGTGGTTGCAAGCGATGTATTCGATATGGCTACCGGTGAAATCTTTCTCTCCCGGGATAGTATTTTAAGTGACGAAGATGTTGAAAGACTGGCTGATGCAGAAGTTGAAACCCTTAAATTATTAAATAACGAAACATCTACAGAGCAGGACCTGATTGTAAATACATTAAGAAAAGATACTTCGCATACAAAAGAAGAAGCTTTGTTTGCAATCTATCGCCAGCTTCGTTCGGGCGAAGCTCCGGATATGGAAACAGCCGAAGCTCTTATTGAAAAATTATTTTTTAATGATAAAAGATACAACCTTGGTGATGTTGGAAGACACAGGATGAATCATAAATTGAACCTGGATATTGATGAATCAACTACTGTGCTTACGATTGAAGACATAATCAGGATTATGAAATATATTATCAAACTTAAAAATGGCAACGAAGCGGTTGATGATATAGACCATTTGGGTAATAGAAGAGTTAGAACTGTTGGCGAACAATTAACCATGCAGTTTAATATTGGAATGGCACGTATGGCTAGGACAATTAAAGAACGAATGAACATGCGTGACACTGAAAACTTTACGCCGCAGGATCTTGTAAATGCACGAACAATAAGCAGTGTAATAAATGCTTTCTTCGGTACAAACCAGTTATCCCAGTTTATGGATCAAACAAACCCTCTAGCAGAATTAACTCATAAAAGAAGAATGTCTGCATTAGGTCCTGGTGGTCTTACCCGCGAAAGAGCAGGTTTTGAAGTAAGAGATGTTCACTACACTCATTACGGCAGGTTGTGTCCCATTGAAACCCCTGAAGGACCAAACATCGGTTTAATTTCATCACTAACGATTTATGCAAGAGTTAACCGCTATGGATTTCTCGAAACTCCCTACCGAAAGGTAACCAGGGCTAAAGTTTCTAAAAATATAGATTATTTAACTGCCGAACAGGAAGACGTTTTTACAATTGCCCAGGCAAACGCACCTTTAACTGAACAGTCAAAATTTGTTAATGAACGTGTTAAATCCAGGCTTAAAGGAGAATTTCCAATAGTTTCACCGGATCAGGTACAGTATATGGATGTTGCACCGGCGCAACTAGTAAGTACTGCTGCAGCTCTCATTCCTTTCCTGGAACATGATGATGCTAACCGCGCACTTATGGGTTCTAATATGCAGCGCCAGGCAGTTCCTTTATTAACCCCCGAAGCACCGCTGGTAGGTACTGGAATGGAAGCTAAAGCTGCAAGGGATTCGAGAGCCCTTATTTTAGCCGAAGGAGATGGAGTTGTTGAATATGTTGATTCAAATAAGATAGTAGTTAAATATGATATTAACCCAAACAGCATCGACGCGTTAACTTCATTTGATGATGTAAGAAGAATTACATATAATCTTACAAAATTTAGTGGTACAAACCAGGAAACCTGCATCAATCAAAAATCTGTTGTTGCGGAAGGACAAAGACTTAAAACTGGTGATGTACTTGCTGATGGTCAGTCCACAGATAAAGGAGAACTTGCACTTGGCAGAAACGTTCTTTGTGCATTCATGCCATGGCGCGGTTACAACTTTGAGGATGCCATTATCTTAAGTGAAAGAATTGTTACCGATGATACTTTTACTTCAATTCATATAGAAGAATTTGAACTCCAGGTGCGCGAAACCAAGCGTGGTGAGGAAGAATTAACAAGAGAAATTCCAAATGTTAGCGAAGAAGCTGTTAAAAATCTTGATGAAGATGGTATTATCAGGGAAGGCGCGGAAGTTAAAGAAGGTGATATACTAATTGGTAAAATTACACCCAAAGGTGAAACAGATCCAACTCCTGAAGAAAAACTACTAAGAGCAATATTTGGAGATAAGGCAGGTGATGTAAAGGATGCTTCGCTTAAAGCACCTACTGGAATAAAAGGAACAATTATTAAAACCAGGTTATTCAGTAGGAAACGTAGAGATAATGAGTCTAAAAAAATTGAAAAAGAAACCCTGGAAAAACTTGAACATGAACATAACAATACAATAGCCGCTCTTTACACTAAGCTTGTTGCAAAACTTACAAAAATTTGTGATGGACTTACTACATCAGGAATAAGAGACCTTGATGGCAGCATTGCTTTAAGAAGTGGAACAACTATTAAGGATGTAACATTTACTTCAATAGAAGATATTACTAAGCTGGATTATACACTCGATTGGTTTGAAAGCAAAAAAACTAATAGTCATATTAAAACTCTGTACAAAAATTATTTTAACAAGCTGGCTGAACATTCCGAAGCATTTAAAAGAGAAAAAATAAAAATTGCCAGCGGTGACGAACTTCCACCTGGAATTGTACAGCTTGCCAAAGTTTATGTGGCTAAAAAGCGTAAGCTTGCTGTCGGCGATAAAATGGCAGGGCGCCATGGTAATAAAGGTGTGGTTGCTAAAATTGTACCTCCAGAAGATATGCCATTCTTACCTGATGGTACACCCATAGATATTATTCTTAACCCGCTTGGCGTTCCCTCAAGAATGAACCTCGGTCAGCTTTATGAAACTGCTTTAGGATGGGTAGCTAAAAAGTTAGATGTTAAGTTTGCCACTCCGATTTTTGATGGAGCAAAAGTGGAAGATGTTGATGAATGGCTTGAAAAAGCTGACCTGGAACTTGGCGGTAAAACTGATTTATATAATGGTCGTACAGGTGAAAAGTTTCATCAAAAAGTTACCTGCGGTTACATTTATATGCTCAAGTTAAGCCATCTTGTTGATGATAAAATTCATGCCCGTTCTATTGGTCCATACTCGCTAATTACCCAGCAGCCGCTCGGTGGAAAAGCACAGTTTGGTGGGCAGAGATTTGGAGAGATGGAAGTGTGGGCACTGGAAGGTTACGGTGCTTCCCATATTCTTCAGGAAATTCTAACAGTTAAAAGTGATGACGTGGTTGGTAGAGCAAAAGCATACGAATCGATTGTAAAAGGTGAAAATCTACAGGAACCAAATATTCCTGAATCGTTCAATGTGTTAATTAAAGAGCTTCAGGGCTTAGGTCTTGATATAACAGTTAATTAACACCGAAGAACAATTATTTCACATAGAAATTAGGAGATAAAAAATGGTTTATAGAATTCAAGAACACGCAATGATGGATATTAATAGCATTACTATTAGTCTTGCTAGCCCCGATGATATATTGTCTAGATCTTATGGTGAAGTTACAAAACCAGAAACAATAAATTACAGATCGTTCCGCCCTGAAAAAGATGGGCTGTTCTGCGAAAAAATATTTGGACCAACACGCGATTGGGAATGCTACTGCGGCAAATATAAAAGAATAAGGTATAAAGGAATTATTTGCGATAGATGCGGTGTTGAAGTAACTCAAAAAAGTGTTCGCCGCGAAAGAATGGGACACATTTCTTTAGCTGTACCGGTTGTGCATATATGGTTCTTCAGGGCTCAGCCATCAAAAATTGGAAACATAATTGGCTTAAGTCTTAAGGAACTTGAAAAAGTTATTTACTATGAATCGTACATAGTTATAAATCCTGGTACTACCGGATTAAGTAAAAAAGATCTTATTTCGGAAGATCAGTATTATGAAGTATTAAACTCTCTTCCTGCAGATAACGATAAACTGGATGATACCGATCCGAATAAATTTGTAGCTCGAATAGGTGGCGATGCAGTTAAATCAATACTTAAAAATATTAATGTTGCGGAGTTATCGGGTGAATTAAGAGATAAAGTAAAAGTTGAAACCTCTCAGCAGAAAAAAGCAGATTTACTAAAAAGATTGAGAGTGATAGAAGCTTTTAAAGAA
Source organism: uncultured Ignavibacteriales bacterium (assembly GCA_965511205.1). Lineage (GTDB taxonomy): Bacteria > Bacteroidota > Ignavibacteria > Ignavibacteriales > Ignavibacteriaceae > JAZGGS01. Next base: position 4,459 of record CBEPPX010000003.1, read on the forward strand.
GAGATGGGTAAGGTTGAGAATAAACCAGAATGGATGGTGCTTGGATTTATTCCTGTAATACCTCCTGAACTAAGACCTCTTGTACCTCTCGAAGGTGGAAGATTTGCAACGAGTGATCTTAACGACCTTTATAGAAGAGTTATAATCCGTAATAACAGGTTAAAAAGATTAATTGATATTAAAGCTCCCGAAGTTATTCTGCGTAATGAAAAAAGAATGCTCCAGGAAGCTGTTGATGCATTGTTTGATAATTCCAGGAGAGGTAGTGCAGTAAGGAGCGATAACAATCGCCCGCTTAAATCTCTAAGCGATATGCTTAAAGGAAAACAGGGAAGATTCCGCCAGAACCTGCTTGGTAAACGAGTAGATTATTCAGGTCGCTCGGTAATTGTAGTAGGACCCGAACTAAAACTGCATCAGTGCGGCTTGCCTAAAGATATGGCTGTTGAATTGTTTAAACCGTTTATAATCAGAAAATTAATTGAACGCGGACATAATAAAACTGTTAAAAGCGCAAGAAAAGTTGTTGATAGAAAAGATCCACTAATCTGGGATATATTATCAAAAATAATTGAAGGGCACCCGATTCTTCTTAACCGTGCACCAACTTTGCATAGACTGGGAATACAAGCATTTCAACCCATACTTATTGATGAACGCGCAATCCAGCTGCATCCTATGGTTTGTACTGCATTTAATGCGGATTTTGATGGCGACCAGATGGCTGTGCACGTTCCATTATCCTTCGAGGCTCAACTTGAAGCATCATTGTTAATGCTAAGCAGTCATAACATCCTTTCACCGCAAAATGGTTCCCCCATTGTTGTACCAACACAGGATATTGTGCTCGGATGTTATTACTTAACCAAGCTTAAGGAAGGTGAAAAAGGGGAAAATATGGTTTTCTCTTCACCCGAAGAAGCAATAATTGCATACAATAACGGGATTTTAGGTCTTCATGCTAGAATACTCGTTTACGTTGATAACGAAAAGACTGAGACCACTACAGGCAGAGTAGTCTTTAACCAAATTGTACCAAAGGAAATGGGATACTTTAACGAGCTTCTCATCAAAAAAACCTTTGGCAGCTTTGTTGGTAAAATGTTTATTCAACTGGGCAATAAAATTACCGCAAAGTTTTTGGATGATCTTAAAGATATCGGATTTAAGTTTGCAACTGAAGGCGGACTCTCGGTTAGCTATGCAGATATGGTTGTGCCCGAACAAAAAGAAGATATGATTAAAAAGGCAAATAAAAAGGTTGATGCTATACTTAATGAACACGAGCAGGGCGTTATTACCGATGCTGAAAGATACAACAAAATTATAGATGTTTGGACTCATACTACAAATGATGTTGCAAGAGCTTTAATGGAAAAAATTAAATCGGTTGACGGTGGTTTTAATTCGGTGCATATGATGGTTGACTCCGGTGCTAGAGGTTCGCAGGAACAGGTAAGACAACTTGCAGGTATGAGAGGATTGATGATGAAACCTCAAAAAACTCTTTCTGGGCAGGCAGGCGAAATTATTGAAAACCCTATTGTTGCTAACTTCAAAGAAGGACTGACAGTACTGGAATACTTTATCTCAACACATGGTGCTCGTAAAGGACTTGCTGATACCGCATTAAAAACTGCTGATGCGGGATATTTAACAAGACGACTTGTTGATGTTGCACAAGACGTTATTATAAGAGAAGACGATTGCGGAACAATACTTGGAATAGAAATTAAAGCACTGAAAGATGTAGAGCAGGAAAGAGAACCGCTGTCTGAAAGAATTACCGGGCGTGTCGCACAGGAAGATGTATATCATCCAATAACTGAAGAATTAATTGTTGAAGCCGGTGAGATGATTAACGAAGATATTGCAGAGAAAATTGAAGATGCTAACATCGATTCGGTTTATATAAGAACGGTTCTTACATGTGAATCTCGCAGGGGTGTTTGTGCAAAATGTTATGGCAGAAATCTTACAAACGGAAAAATTGTTGAACCTGGTGAAGCAGTTGGTATAATTGCAGCACAATCAATCGGCGAACCAGGAACACAGCTTACACTTAGAACATTCCACCTTGGTGGTACTTCATCCAGAATTGCTAGCCAATCGCAGCTTGAAACAAATGTTGAAGGAAAAGTTAAACTCGAAAAGATTTCTTCTGTAGAAAAAGTTGAAAAAGATCCGTTTGGCGGGCCCGATTATAAAATTAATGTAGTAACCGGAAGAAGAGGTGCAATAGGTATATATGATACCGATAACCGTCAACTAAAACGGTATGATGTACCTTATGGAGCTGAACTTGTTGTTAGTCAAGGACAGGCAGTTAAGAAGGGTCAACCTCTCTATAACCATGATCCCTACAATGCCGTTATCTTAACGGATATATCAGGCAAAGTAAGATTTTTCGATCTCGTAGAGGGATCCACATTAAAGCAGGTTACTGATGAACAAACTGGACACGTTCAAAAAGTTGTAATTGATTCGAAAGATAAAACATTAACACCTAGCATTACTATTGAAACCGAAAATGGAGAATTGAAATCATTCAATCTTCCTACCCGGTCGTATCTTTCAGTTGATGAAGGTGAAACAATTGCTGCAGGTACTATTCTTGCAAAAATATCGAAGCAAGCAACAAAGAGTCGCGATATTACTGGTGGTTTGCCAAGGGTAACAGAATTGTTTGAAGCCCGCAGCCCGCAGGAACCTGCAGTAGTGGCCGATATTGAAGGCGTAGTAAAATTTGGAGCGAGGAAAAAAGGATCCAGGGAAATCCTGGTTGTAGCACAAGATGGTTCTGATGAGAAGAAATACAATGTACCTTTAGGAAAGCATATTCTTGTTCAGGAAACAGATGATATTCCTGCTGGAGAAAAAATAACCGATGGTCCTATAAATCCGCACGATATTCTAAGGATAAAAGGAACCAGTGCCGTACAGGAGTATCTTGTAAACGAAATCCAGGATGTTTACCGGCTTCAGGGTGTTAAGATAAACGATAAGCATATTGAAGTAATTGTGGGGCAAATGCTTCAGAAAATCAGAATTGTTTCACCAGGCGATACCAAATTCCTGGAGGAAGATATTGTTGATAGAATCGAATTCATCGAAGAGAATGGTAAAATTCTTAATATGGTACTCATAGAAGATAAGGGAGAATCTAAGTTCAAGAATAGTCATTTAATTACTAAAACAAAATTAAGAGAAACAAATGTCGATCTTAAGAAAAAAGATAAGAAGCAAATTGTAGCTCGCGATGCTGAGCCGGCAACCTTTGAACACGTATTGCTGGGTATTACCCAGGCCGCTTTATCTACTAAAAGCTTTATTTCTGCAGCTTCATTCCAGGAAACAACAAAAGTGCTGGCAAATGCAGCAATTGAAGCTAAAAAAGATATACTTAGTGGATTAAAGGAAAATGTTGTTATGGGGCATTTGATTCCTGCCGGTACGGGTTTGAAGAAGTATGGTAATATTTTGCTAAAGTCAGAAATTAAAGTTCCTGAGGAATCTCAGGAAGAAGAAGTTTCAGCAAGTTAATATGATACTTTGGGAAATTATATTTCAAAATCCGGTGCCATCTAAATAGGTAGACCGGATTTTCTTATGATTGCTAAAAAAACGAATAATTAACTCTAAATTTCTTGACTTAATTTAGGTTAAAAAGTATATTTAGAGTCTGAATTTTTTTTAACTGGTAAATACTAGGAGATACTTTTGCCAACAATTAATCAGCTTGTAAGAAAAGGCCGGGTTAAGATTTTAACGAAAAGTAAAGCACGCGCTCTTAATGCTTGTCCGCAGAAAAGAGGAGTCTGCACAAGAGTTTATACAACAACACCAAAAAAGCCAAATTCTGCACTTAGGAAAGTAGCAAGAGTAAGGTTAACAAATAATATGGAAGTTACAGCTTACATCCCCGGAGAAGGACACAATCTCCAGGAGCACTCAATTGTACTTATTAGAGGTGGTAGAATAAAGGATTTACCAGGTGTAAGATATCATATTATAAGAGGAACGCTGGATACGAGCGGAGTTGAAGAAAGAAAAAATAGTAGATCGAAATACGGTACTAAAAAACCGAAGGCGAAATAAAAGATGAGAAAAAGAAGAGCTGAAAAAAGGTTTATTAAACCTGATCCAAAATTTAACGATTTAATGGTTGCAAAATTTACCAACGCACTTATGCTGCAAGGTAAAAAGTCTACCGCAAGAAAAATTATTTACGATGCATTCAGTTTAGTTGAAGAAAAAACTAAAAAGACGGGTCTGGAAGTATTTCAGAAGGCAATTACGAATGTTCAACCATTAATTGAAGTAAAAAGCCGCAGGGTTGGCGGGGCTACTTACCAAGTTCCTACGGAAGTAAGACCTGAACGAAGAACAGCTCTTGCAATGAGATGGATAAAAATATATTCCAGGAAGCGCAGCGAAAGAACAATGGCTCAAAGATTAGCCCAGGAATTAATTGCTGCATCTAATAATGAAGGTTCGGCAGTAAAGAAAAAAGATGATACACATAAGATGGCAGAAGCTAACAAAGCATTTGCGCATTTTAAATGGTAATGGAAAGTTAATAGATAAGATATCATGGCAACAAGAGTTGATATAAATAAAGTAAGAAACATTGGCATTATGGCTCATATCGATGCCGGTAAAACCACTACTACTGAACGTATTCTGTTCTACACCGGAAAACTACATCGATTGGGCGAAGTGCATGATGGTGCTGCTACTATGGATTGGATGGAACAGGAAAAAGAGCGTGGAATTACTATTACCAGCGCTGCTACCACTTGCTTCTGGAATGATAATCAAATAAATATTATTGATACACCCGGACACGTGGATTTTACGGCTGAAGTTGAAAGATCGTTAAGAGTTTTAGATGGCGCAGTTGCACTATTTTGTGCTGTTGGGGGAGTAGAACCACAATCTGAAACGGTTTGGCGCCAGGCAGATAAGTATGATGTTCCTAGAATTGCTTTCATCAATAAAATGGATAGAACTGGTGCAGATTTTTATAAAGCAGTTCAAATGATGAGGGATAGACTTGGTGCTAATGCAATTCCTTTAACTTTACCAATTGGAGAAGGTGATTTATTTACGGGTGTTATTGATCTTATCACTTTTAAAGCAAGAATGTACCACGACGAAACTTTGGGCGCTACATTTGAAGAGATTGATATACCGCATGATCTTTTGGAAATTGCTAACAAGTATAGAACCGAAATGCTTGAAGCTGTTTCTGATGTAGATGATACACTCTTGGGAAAATATCTCGAAGGTGAAGAGATTAGTCCTGAAGAGATAAAAGTAGTCCTTCGTAAAGCAACTATTGAACTCAAAATAATTCCTGTGCTTTGTGGTTCAGCTTTTAAGAATAAGGGAGTTCAGAAACTTCTGGATTATGTTATAGAATTTTTGCCATCACCGGCTGATGCGAAAGACGTTCAGGTGCATCATATTGGAATGAATGATGTTATAAAAAGAAAAATTGATGAGAAAGAAAAATTCAGTGCACTCGCATTCAAAATTGCGAATGATCCTTACGTTGGTAAACTTTGTTTCTTCAGAGTTTATTCAGGAGTACTGAAATCAGGATCATATATTTATAATTCTACTAGCGGCAAAAAAGAAAGAATCTCAAGATTGCTGCAGATGCACGCAAATCACAGGGAAGAGATCAGCGAAGTAAAAGCTGGCGATATTGCCTCTGCCGTAGGATTAAAGTTTACAAAAACCGGCGATACACTTTGTACTGAAGATGATCAAATCATCCTGGAAAAAATTACTTTCCCGGAACCAGTAATTCAAATTGCAATTGAGCCAAAAACTAAAGCCGATCAGGATAAGTTATCCGATGCTCTGTCAAAACTATCGGATGAAGATCCTACTTTCAGAGTTAAAGTTGATGATGAAACCGGTCAGACATTAATAAGCGGCATGGGCGAACTTCATCTTGAAATTCTTGTTGACAGAATGAGAAGAGAATTTAAAGTTGAAGCAAACATTGGCAAACCACAGGTTGCTTACAGAGAATCAATTACGGGTACTGTTACCGCGGAAGGAAAGTTTGTTAAACAAACCGGTGGTCGCGGTAAATTTGGTCATGTTTGGATTGAGATAAGTCCTAACGAACCTGGTAAAGGATATGAATTTATAAACGGTATTGTAGGTGGATCGGTTCCCAGAGAATATATTTCGTCTGTTTCGGCAGGAATCCAGGAATCGATGAGAAACGGTGTGGTAGCAGGTTTTCCTGTTGTTGATGTTAAGGCTAAATTGTTCGATGGTTCATACCATGACGTTGATTCGGATGAGCTATCCTTTAAAGTAGCCGGTTCAATGGCTTTTAAGGCTGGATCTCGAAAAGCTAACCCGGTATTGCTCGAACCGATTATGTCTGTGGAAGTTGTAACTCCTGAAGAGTACCTGGGCGATGTAATGGGTGATTTGAATTCAAGGAGAGGAAAAATTGAAGGATTTGCTGCACGGAAAGATGCGCAGGTAATAAATGCTAATGTTCCGCTTTCTGAAATGTTTGGTTATGCAACAATTTTAAGATCGATGACACAGGGAAGAGCAATTTACTCAATGCAGTTCGATCATTATTCTGAGGTTCCAAAATCAATAGCTGAAGAAATAACAGAAAAATCATTAGGTAAAAAATCTACTGCAACTGCTTAATTAATTTAGAATTATTACAACAAGAAAAATAAAAAGGAGATAACGATGGCAAAAGAAAAATTTGATAGGAGTAAGCCTCACGTTAATGTTGGAACGATTGGTCACGTTGATCATGGTAAAACTACATTAACAGCTGCCATCACCATGGCTCTTGCCAAAAAGGGCTTATCTGAAGTAAGGACTTTCGATAGTATTGATAATGCACCTGAAGAGAAAGAAAGAGGCATTACAATAGCAACCGCACATGTTGAATATTCAACAGAGAACAGACATTATGCACATGTTGACTGTCCTGGTCATGCTGACTATGTTAAAAATATGATTACAGGTGCCGCTCAAATGGATGGTGCTATTTTGGTGGTTGCTGCTACAGATGGTCCTATGCCACAAACAAGAGAGCATATTCTCCTTGCACGTCAGGTAGGCGTTCCCAAAATGGTAGTCTATATGAACAAAGTGGATATGGTTGATGATCCTGAATTGCTTGAACTTGTTGAGGTAGAGTTAAGAGATCTTTTAAATGAGTATGAATTCCCGGGAGATGAAATTCCTATTATTCAGGGATCAGCACTTCAGGCACTCGAAGCTGCAGCAAGTGATGCGCCAGTAGATGATCCGCGCTTAAAAAGTGTTTGGGAATTAATGGAAGCAGTAGACAGCTACATTCCAATACCTGAAAGAGATACAGACAAACCATTTCTAATGCCGGTTGAAGATGTATTCTCAATTACCGGTCGTGGAACTGTTGCTACCGGCAGAGTGGAAAGAGGACAGGTAAAAATTCAGGAAGAAGTTGAACTAATTGGTCTCGGGCTTCACAAGAAGACAGTTGTTACTGGTGTGGAGATGTTCAGAAAAGAATTAGATTCTGCTATGGCTGGTGATAACGCAGGTATCCTATTAAGAGGTATTGATAAAAATGAAATTGAAAGAGGGATGGTTTTAGCTAAAACAGGCTCCATTACTCCTCACACAAAATTTGAAGGTGAAGTTTACATCCTTTCAAAAGATGAAGGCGGACGCCATACGCCGTTCTTTAACGGTTATAGACCGCAGTTCTATTTTAGAACTACAGACGTAACCGGTGTGGCTACTCTACCTGAAGGTACCGAGATGGTTATGCCTGGTGATAATGTTAAACTTTCTATTGAACTTATTACTGAGATTGCTATGGAAGACGGACTAAGATTTGCTATTCGTGAAGGCGGCAGAACTGTTGGTGCTGGTGTAGTTACAAAGATTCTTGAATAGGAAAAAATAAAAATTTTAGTGAAAAGGGAGATTTAACTTCCTTTTCGTTTGTGTTCATTAATAAGGAGTTATGTAAGTGCCCGGACAAAAAATTAGAATTAAACTTAAATCTTACGATCATATTTTGATTGATAAATCAACTGAAAAGATAATAAAAACTGTTAAGAGCACTGGAGCGGTGGTATCCGGACCCATTCCTTTGCCAACTAAGAGAACACTTTATACGGTTTTAAGATCGCCGCATGTTGATAAAAAATCACGCGAACAGTTTGAAACAAGAGCGCATAAAAGAATTATCGATATACATAACTCTAATAATAAAACTATCGACTCGCTAAGTAAACTAGATATTCCGGCGGGCGTTGATATTGAGATAAAGCTGTAATTTGAAAGCAGGAACTCTGATGGCTGGTATGTTAGGTAAAAAAATAGGAATGACAAGCATCTTTAACCCGAATGGTGATTTGATACCGGTTACGGTAATTAAAGCTGAGCCGTGTAAAGTTGTTGCCATCAAAACTGAAGATAAAGATGGTTATAATGCTGTTCAGTTAGGTTATGGTTCTAAAAAAGAAAAGAACATAAGCAAACCGGTACTTGGATATTATAAGAAAAAAAATCTTGCTCCATCCGAAAAATTAAAAGAGTTTACCGGCTTCAATACGGAAGAAATGAAAATTGGTGATGAAGTTAAAGTTGAAATGTTTCAGGAAGGCGAAAGAATTAAAGTTAGAGGAAGAAGCATTGGCAAAGGTTTCCAGGGTGTAATGAAACGTCATGGTTTTCACGGTGTAGGAGGTGCAACACACGGACAGAGTAACAGATTGAGAGCACCCGGTTCCATTGGACAAAGTTCCTATCCTTCAAGGGTATTTAAAGGACACCGCATGGCAGGCAGAACCGGTTTTGATAATGTTACAATCTCCAATTTAACAGTTGCCAAAATTGTGCCGGAAGAAAACCTGATAATGATTAAAGGAGCTGTACCTGGTTCAGCAAATTCAATTGTGGAATTGATAAAGAAATAATTTGGTTAAAAAATGACTTTAGATATTTATAAAAAAGACGGCAATGCTTCGGGCGATAAAATTGAATTGATTGATGATATTTTTGGAATAGAACCAAATGATCATGCAATTTATTTATCGGTTAAAGCTTTTCTTGCTCATCAAAGGCAGGGAACTAGTAAAGCCAAAGAAAGAAGTGAAGTAAGGGGTGGCGGAAGGAAACCTTTTAAACAGAAGGGAAGAGGCGGTGCACGTGCCGGTACGAGCAGATCCCCATTATGGGTTGGCGGCGGTACTATTTTTGGTCCGCGTCCTAGAACGTACAAGCAGAATCTTCCTAAAAAATTAAAGCGCCTTGGTAGAAAGTCAGCATTCAGCTATAAGGTTAAAGATGAGCAGTTAGTGGTTGTAGAAGATTTTTCTTTTGAAAATCCTAAGACTAAAGAATTTGCCAATATTTTAGATGCTCTCAATGCAACCGGCAAAAGGATTTTACTATTAACCGGGAAAAATGATAACGCAGTTTATAAATCTGGCAGAAATATTTCTAAAGTAAAAATATTGGAAGCTGCAAAAGCTTCAACTTATGATATTTTGAATAACCAGGTTCTTATTATGCAAAAAAGTGCGGTGGATGTTATAAATAAATCGTTTGTGCAAAACGGGGAAGCAGAAAAATAATATGCACCAAATTTTAATAAGACCTATTATTACTGAAAAAATGACTTCACTTAATGCCGAGCAGAGCAAATATGGATTTTTGGTAAATCCAAAAGCTAACAAAATAGAAATTGCAAAAGCGATTGAAAAAAAGTTTGATGTAAAAGTAGTTGATGTAAAAACGATAAATCATCCTGGAAAAACAAAAACACAGTTTAGAAAAAGCGGAAGATTTACAGGAAAAACTGCAAAATATAAAAAAGCCCTAGTTACGCTTAAAGAAGGCGATTCAATAGAACTGTTCGAAGAAGTTTAGGGATACTGAAACAAGGTAAATTAAATGGCAATAAAAAAGTTTAAACCAGTTACGCCGGGTACAAGATTTAGAAGCGGTTCAACTTTTAACGAAGTTACAAAAAGTAAACCCGAAAAGTCTTTAACTACCCCGTTAAAAAAATCGGCAGGTAGAAATAATAAAGGCAGGATAACATCTTTCCATAGAGGCGGCGGGCATAAAAGAAAATACAGAATTATAGATTTTAAAAGAGATAAAACCGGTGTTCCGGCAAAAGTATTTTCAATTGAATATGACCCTAACCGGTCTGCAAGGATCGCATTGCTTCATTATGCCGATGGCGAAAAAAGATATATCCTTGCTCCAAACGGATTAAAAGTTGATGATAAACTTTCATCCGGCCCAGGCAGCGAAATTACAATTGGAAACGCATTACCATTATCCGATATACCGCTCGGTAGTTTCATTCATAATGTTGAACTGAAAGTGGGTAAAGGAGGGCAATTAGGAAGAAGCGCTGGTGTTGCTATTCAGCTTATGGCTAAAGAAGGTAACTATGCGCAGCTTAAAATGCCTTCCGGCGAAGTAAGAATGGTAAGATTGGAATGTATGGCTACATTCGGCGAAGTTGGTAATACCGATCATGAAAATATTAGTCTTGGTAAAGCCGGCAGATCAAGATGGCTGGGACGCAGACCAAATGTTAGAGGTGTTGCAATGAATCCGGTAGATCACCCAATGGGCGGCGGCGAAGGTAAATCCTCCGGTGGTGGTCATCCTGTTTCTCCTTGGGGACAGAAAGCCAAGGGCTTAAAAACTAGGAAAAAGAAAAAAGAATCAAACAGATTTATTATTAAAAGACGTAAAAAGTAAAAAGGTAATATGCCTAGATCAGTAAAAAAAGGTCCTTATATAGATTACAAGCTGGCTGATAAAGTTAGTAAGCTTAACGAGAGCAACCAGAAAAAGATAATTAAGACCTGGTCGCGTGCTTCAACCATTACACCGGATTTTGTGGGTCATACCATCGCGGTTCATAACGGTAATAAAATGATTCCTGTTTTTATTACTGAAAACATGGTGGGGCATAAGCTGGGAGAATTTGCTCCCACAAGAATTTTTAGAGGACACCCTGGTACTAAAGCAGAAAAAGCTGCCAGGACTAAATAATATTTAATAGGTTTTTATTAAGATGGAAGCAAGAGCTGTACATAGATATATAGGTTCATCACCCAGAAAGATGAGATTAATTGTCGATTTGGTAAGAGGTTTATCGGTCGACAAAGCGATGGAGATACTCCATTTCTCTACTAAACATGCATCTCGCGATGCTGAAAAAGTTCTAAGGTCTGCTGTATCAAACTTGATAAATCTTGATGATTCTACCCGCGTAGAACCTGAAGGATTATTTATTAAGGAAGTTTATGTAAATGCAGGACCTATGTTAAAGCGTATCCGTCCCGCTCCAATGGGCAGGGCATTCAGAATAAGGAAAAGATCATGTCATTTAACAATTGTAGTTGCAACAAAGCTATAAATTAGGAGGTTAACTATTGGGACAAAAAGCAAACCCCATAGGCTTGAGAGTTGGAATAATTAGAGGATGGGAATCTAATTGGTACGAAAATAAAAGTTATGCCCCTAAGATTAAAGAGGACGCTCAACTAAGGAGTTATGTTAGAAACCGTTTAAAGAAAGCCGGTATCTCCAGAATTGTTATAGACAGAACTTCTAAAAATATAGTTCTTAATATTCACACTTCCAGACCGGGAGTTGTAATTGGTAAGAGTGGAAAAGAAATTACTCAGCTGGAACAAGAGCTGAAGCAGGTAACTGATAAAGATGTTAAAGTTCAAATATCCGAAATAAAAAGACCTGAATTGGATGCGTACCTTGTTGGTGAAAATATTGCAAACCAGCTTAGAGGTAGAATCTCTTTCAGAAGGGCAATGAAGATGTCTATTACCGCGGCTATGAGGATGGGTGCGGAAGGTATTAGAATTATGTGTTCAGGTAGGTTAGGCGGTGCAGAAATGGCAAGAACCGAACAGTATAAAGACGGTAGAATTCCGCTTCATACTTTACGTGCAGATATCGATTACAATTGTGCGAGAGCTGAAACAGTTTACGGCTCTATAGGAATTAAAGTATGGATTTGCAAGGGTGAAATTTTAGGTAAAAGAGTTTCGGAGTAGTAATACCCAGAGGAGTTTTTAAATTATGTTAATGCCCAAAAGAGTAAAATATAGGAAATCGCAGCGCGGAAGAATGGCGGGAAAAGCTAAACGCGGCAGCAGTGTTGCATTTGGCGATTTTGGCTTAAAAGCTATGGAACCTCACTGGATTACAAGCCGCCAGATTGAAGCTTGTCGTGTAGCTCTTTCAAGAAGAATGAAAAGAGATGGAAAAGTTTGGATACGAATTTTTCCTGATAAGCCGGTTTCTAAAAAACCGCTGGAAACAAGAATGGGCAAAGGTAAAGGTCCACCCGAGTTTTGGGTTGCTGTGGTTAAACCTGGTAGAATTATGTTTGAAGTTTCAGGTGTTTCTAAAGAGCTGGCTACTGAAGCATTAAAGCTTTGTTCTTATAAACTTCCAATTAAAACTAAAGTTGTAACCAGACCCGATTACGAATAATTCTGAAAGCGAAGAAATGAAGATCCATGAAATAAGAGAAATGAAAACTGAAGAAATACTTGAGCGGATTGCCGAGGAAGAACGCAACTTTGTAGATTTAAAGTTTGCGCACCAGCTAAAGCAGCTTACTAATACTGCAAAATTGAAAATTGTTAGAAGAGATATTGCGAAGATGAAATCTGTTATTGCAGAAAGAGAAAGGGCAGAAAAAAGCCCTGCCGCTAGTGTAATTAAAGAAGGAGCTAATGCTTAACTATGACAAAACGTGGCTTAAGAAAAACTAGAACTGGATTAGTTATTAGCAATAAAATGGATAAAACCATTACTGTTGCCATCGAAAGAAAAGTTCCTCATCCTATTTATAAGAAGTACTTTAAGAAAACAACAAAATTACTTGCTCACGATGAAAAAGGTGAGTGCAATATGGGTGACAAAGTAAAAATTATGGAAACTCGTCCGCTAAGTGCCAGGAAAAGATGGCGTATGATAGAAATTATTGAAAAAGCCAAGTAGCAATAAGGAGTTTTTAAAAAGATGATTCAAGAAGAAACAAATTTAATAGTGGCTGATAACTCTGGTGCAAAAAAGGTTAGATGTATCCGTGTATTAGGTGGAAGTGGACGAAGGTACGCCAGCGTTGGAGATCTTATAGTTGTTTCGGTTAAAAGTGCAGTACCGAATAGTGCTGTAAAAAAAGGTGAAGTTTCCAGGGCAGTAATTGTCAGAACTAAAAAGGAAGTACGCAGAAAAGATGGTTCCTATATACGCTTTGATGAAAACGCTGCTGTTCTTATAAATCCACAGAACGAACCGAGAGGTACACGTATCTTCGGACCTGTTGCACGCGAACTAAGAGAGAAGCAGTATATGAAAATAGTTTCATTGGCACCGGAAGTATTATAATAATTGGGTTATATATGAAAATTAGAAAAAATGATAATATAGTTGTTATTGCCGGAAATGATAGTGGCAAAACCGGAAAAGTTTTGAAAGTTTTTCCTAAAACTTCCAGGATTATTATTGAAGGCATTAACCTTAGAAAAAGGCATACAAAACCGAACCAGAAAACCCCGCAGGGTGGAATACTGGAAAAAGAAGCCCCGATTCATGTTTCTAACGTTATGATATTGGATCCAACTAATAACGAGCCAACTCGTATTGGCTCTCAGCTTATTCTGGATGAAAAAACCGGGAAAAAGAAGATTGCCCGTGTTAGTAAAGCTACCGGCGAAATGATTCAATAATAAAATGATTTTAATGAAGGTTATTATATAAAATGGCTGAAAAGAAAACGCAGAAAGATTCTGCTGATAAAAAAGGTAAAACAAAAGCTGGACCGGATAAAAAAACCAAGCAGAAATCTTCTGCTCCGGAAATAAAAATTCCTACACGGCTGTTTGAATACTATAAATCCGATGTTGTACCACAGCTTATGAAAACTTTTTCTTATTCAAATGTTATGATGGTGCCAAAGCTTTCTAAAATAGTTATAAACATGGGTGTTGGAGCTGCTGTTGCAGATTCTAAGTTGCTTGAAGAAGCTAACAAAGAGCTTGAAACAATTGCAGGGCAAAAACCATCTATAAGAAAAGCCAAAAAATCCATCTCTAACTTTAAGTTAAGAGAAGGGGTTAGCATAGGAACTATGGTTACATTACGGCGCGACAGAATGTATGAATTCCTGGATAGGTTAGTTAATGTAGCGCTTCCAAGAGTTAGAGACTTTAGAGGTCTATCGGATAAATCATTTGACGGCAGAGGCAATTTTACACTCGGTATTAAAGAGCAGATAATCTTTCCTGAAATAGATTTTGATAAAGTAACCAGGGTAATGGGAATGGACATAACCCTTGTTACAACTGCTAAAACTGATAATGAATCTTACGAATTGTTAAAGGCATTTGGTATGCCGTTTATTAAAAAAGAAATTAAAACAGCTTAATAGGAGATTTATGGCTCGCAAATGTTTAATTGCACGCGAAGATAAAAGACGTAAGCTTAGCGCGAAGTACAAAAAGATTAGGGAAGAACTTAAAGCTAATGGCGATTACGATGCTCTGCAAAGATTGCCAAAGAATTCTTCTCCTGTTAGACTGAAGAATCGTTGTATGTTTACAGGCAGGACTAGAAGTTATTACCGCAAGTTTGGAGTATCCAGGCTTGTTTTTAGAGAAATGGCCCTTAAAGGCGAATTGCCGGGCGTAAAGAAATCAAGTTGGTAAGAGGAGTAAGTATATGCCAGTTACAGATCCAATAGCAGATTATTTAACAAGGGTTAGAAACGCTTCTAAAGCAAGAAAAGTGCGGGTAGAAATTCCTTCTTCAAAAATGAAGATAGGGTTATCCGATATTTTAAAATCTCGTGGTTACATTGTTGATTACGAAGTTATAGAAGATACCAAGCAGAATAAAATAAACATTCTGTTAAAATATAAAGATGGTCTTCCTGCAATTAGCGGTTTGAAGAAAATTAGTAAACCAGGTTTAAGAGTATATAAAAAATCAACTGAAATGCCCCGTGTGTTAAACGGATTGGGTACAGCAGTTATTTCTACATCAAAAGGACTTTTAACAGATAAAGAAGCACGACAGCAATTACAAGGCGGCGAAGTTGTTTGCTATATCTGGTAAAATTGTTAATGGAGTATTAAAGTGTCTAGAATAGGTAAAAAACCGGTTGTTATTCCAGACGGAGTTAAGATAACTCAAGAAGGTAACTTCCTTAAAATTAAAGGACCGAAGGGTGAATTAGAGCAACAAATTCATCCAAACATAAGTATCGAAATTGTTGAGAACCAGGTTAATGTAACCAGACCAAATGATTCTAAGCAGAACAAATCGCTGCATGGTCTCTCTAGGGCATTAGTTCAAAATATGGTTACAGGTGTAACAGATACGTATAAAAAGACTTTGGATATTGTTGGCGTGGGTTACAAAGCAGAGTTAAAAGGAAAAGATCTGCTTCTAAATATTGGCTATTCACATCCAATATTTTTAATACCACCCGAAGGTGTAACACTGGAAATACCTACACCAACTCAGATAATTATTTCGGGAATTGATAAACAGCTTGTTGGCCTGGTTGCTGCTAAAATCAGGGCGTTTAGAAAACCCGAACCTTACAAAGGTAAAGGTATTAAATATTCAGATGAACATATTGTTAGAAAAGCTGGTAAGACTGCTGGTTAATAAATTTTTATTGGAGATATAGTAAAAAATGAAAAAGTTAAATTCGAGAGAACGTGCCAAAGTTAAGATAAGAAAAAAAATAAGCGGCACATCAGAAAAACCTCGTCTTACTGTTTACAGAAGTTTAAATAACATTTATGCACAGTTAATAGATGATTCTTCAGGTAAAACACTTGTTTCCGCTTCAACTTTATCCAAAGAGTTAGCAAGCGATTTAAAATCATCTAAGGGCAAAATAGAACGCGGAAAGTTTGTTGGGAGTTTGCTTGCTAAAAAAGCTGCCGAAAAAAATATTACGGCAGTATTATTTGATAGAAACGGATACAGGTACCACGGTAGAGTTCAGGCGGTTGCAAATGGTGCGCGGGAAGGCGGACTAAAATTTTGAAAACCGGATTTCTATTTGCCGGGTCGTCTAATGGCAGGACTACGCCCTTTGAAGGCGTCTGTAGAGGTTCAAATCCTCTCCCGGCAACAGCGTTAATTTATTATTTATAAAATATATATAGTTTATTTTTTATTATTAGAGAGTTCACCAGGAGAAGAAATTGAAATCATCTAAACAAAATGAATCCGACGGTTTTAAAGAAAAAGTTGTTCACATAAACAGGGTAGCTAAAGTTGTAAAAGGCGGGCGCCGTTTTAGCTTTAATGCCATTGTTGTTGTTGGTAACGGCAACGGAACTGTTGGTGTTGGGCTTGGTAAAGCAAATGAAGTTACCGATGCAATTTCAAAAGGAATTGATGACGCTAAAAAAAGTCTGGTTAATGTACCCCTAATTAAAGGTACACTGGCACATGCAGTTATCGGTAAATATGGTGCCGGTAAAGTTATGCTTAAACCAGCATCTCCCGGTACAGGTCTTATAGCCGGTGGCGGTGTGCGTGCAGTATTGGAAGCAGCTGGTGTTCAGGATGTTTTAACTAAATCTCAAGGTTCAAGTAATCCTCATAACCAGGTAAAAGCCACGCTGGATGGGCTTGTAAAACAGATTGATGCCAGGAAGATGGCTGCTAAAAGAGGAATTACTATAAAAGAAATATTCAATTCGTAACTGAGGATTTAATGGGAAAGATTAAGATTATACAGACTAGAAGTATTATCGATAGACCAAAAGATCAGAAAAGAACTATTGAAGCTTTAGGTTTGGGAAGACCAAACTGGGAAAAAATTCACAGCGATTCTCCGCAGATCCGCGGTATGATAAATAAAGTATCGCATCTTGTAAGAGTTGAAGAAGTAAAAGAATAAGGTTTGATAATGGATAGATTAAGTAATCTAAAATACGCAGTAGGTTCTAGAAAAAACAAAAAGCGAATTGGACGTGGAGAAGGCAGCGGCAGAGGAGGAACTTCTACCAAAGGTATGAACGGTCAGCTCTCCCGCTCCGGTGCATCGAAAAAAGCATGGTTTGAAGGTGGTCAGATGCCCTTGCAAAGAAGAGTTCCCAAATTCGGATTCACTAATATTTTTAGAGTTCCTTACCAGGTTGTAAACGTAAATGCGCTGCAGCGTGTAGCCGATGAGAAAAAAATAAGTAAAGATGTGCTGAATGCGGAGGTTCTTAAAAACCTTGGTTTGGTATCTAGTAGCACTAAACCAATTAAAATTCTTGGTAAAGGTGAACTTAAAGCAAAAATAAATTTAGAAGTTAATGCATTTAGCAAATCTGCTAAAGAAAAAGTAGAAGCTGCTGGCGGCTCGATCAAAACAGTATAACTCGGAATTAAATGTCAAAACTTACAGATACTTTCAGGAACATCTTAAAAATTCACGAACTCCGCCAGAGGATTTTTTACACTTTGGCAATACTAGTGCTTGTTCGGCTGGGTGCACATATTACTCTTCCGGGAGTTGATGCTACCCTTCTTACCGAGAGTATGGCAAACCAAACTTCAGATAATTTGTTTGGTTTATACGATTTGTTTGTCGGTGGTGCATTTTCTAATGCAGCAATTTTTGCGCTTGGAATAATGCCTTACATTTCTGCATCAATTATTATTCAGCTTTTGGGTGCGGTTATTCCATACTTCCAAAAGCTTCAGCAGGAAGGTGAAGAAGGCAGAAAGAAAATAACTCAGCTTACAAGGTATGGTACTGTTTTAATTTCCGGTATGCAGGCTTGGGGTGTTACTGTAAGACTGCTTAATATACAGGTACAGGGTTTACCAATTGTGCCTGCACCAGTACAAGGTATTGCATGGGTATTAACTACCGTTACTATTCTTACTGCAGGCACCGTATTTATGATGTGGATGGGAGAGCAGATTACGGAAAAGGGAATTGGTAATGGAATATCGCTCATAATTTTTATTGGAATTATTGCAAGGTTTCCTTTTGCAATTCTTGATGAGATAAGGCTTATTAATGTTGGTCAGAGATCGATTGTTATGGAGCTGATCATCTTAGTGTTGATGGTTTTTATAATTGCAGGTGTTGTTTTGGTAACGCAGGGAACAAGACGAATACCTGTACAGTACGCAAAGCGCGTTGTAGGAAGAAAAGTATACGGAGGTGTTACACAGTATATTCCATTAAGAGTAAATACTGCTGGTGTTATGCCGATTATATTTGCTCAATCGATAATGTTTATTCCAAATACTGTTTTATCGTTCTTCCCTGATAACGAATTTTTGCAGAGTTTGTCAGGCTTGTTTGTTTATACATCACCTGTTTATTCAGCTATATATGCTTTGATGATTGTGTTCTTTACATA
>CBEPPX010000004.1:0-22201 GCA_965511205.1 uncultured Ignavibacteriales bacterium
AGTGATGTTGATATAATCGATAGTAAGGAATTTGAATCCATAGACGTACCGGGCGGGGCACCAATTTTTTGTATTAAAGAAAGAAATGTGAATAGTTGGCTTCGTTTGGATGAATTATCTTCAGGTATGCAGAAGGTATTATTGATACTTACAGATGTTCTCTCATTTCCCCCAGGAACCATCTATCTGTTAGATGAATATGAGAACTCTTTGGGACCTGGAACAATAGATTTTTTACCTGATCTCCTTTTATCAAAAAAAATAGATTTACAAATAATATTTACTAGCCACCATCCATATATCATTAGTCACGTACCAGTTGATCATTGGTATGTAACCCATCGAACTGGATCAAAGGTTAAGTTTGCCTATGGACAGGAATTGGTCGACAGATATGGTATCTCTAGCCAAGAAAAATATATTCAGCTTCTAAATGATCCATTTTATAGTGAGGGGATAGAGTGAACATTTATGTACTTGTAGAGGGTAAAAAAGCTTCAAGAAAAATATATAAATCCTGGATTCCATTCGTAAATCCGAAATTAAAATACATCGATTACTTACCAAACCTTGAGCAAGACAACTTTTATATTCTAGCCGGGTTTGGACAGTCACAGTTTCTAAATGAACGCATTGAAAATGCCATTTCAGATGTGAATGATTTGCAATTTGACAGACTGATACTTGCAATTGATTCAGAAGAAATGAGCCTTCAAGATAAAGAACTCGAGGTGAAAGAACGTGTTGACCGAATTGGATGCAGTGTTGAGGTTAGATACGTAATTCAACATTTTTGTCTCGAAACTTGGTTATTAGGTAATAAAAAAAATTTCAGAAGAAAAACAAAGGATAGTGAGCTACGGAATTATAAATTACTTTTTGATGTTCGTAATAACGATCCTGAATTATTACCAGCCAACAAAGAAAAATCTTGGAACAGATCTCAGTTTGCTTATAACTACCTTCGAGCTGGATTAAGAGACGTGCATCCCGCTAACAGAGTGTCTTATACAAAGGGGAATCCTGGGGTAGTGACACAAGGAGGATATTTTTATCAATTGAAAAAGCGTTGCTCAGAGGAACAGCACATTTTGAGTTTTCAAGGATTTCTAAGTGCATTTATTTAGCATTTTAATTCCTTAAACTCCAAGAATATAATCTAAACCACTCTCGTAAGTAAATTCTCTTTTAGCTTATTATCACGCACTATCTCCATAACATTACTTCTAAAAACTTCTCCAAATTCAGAAACAACGGTAAATCGAAATTTCCTTCACCAAATCCACTCCTAAATAAAACTTTTTTTTGTGGAGATTTTAATAGATTTTTCTTGACTTTGGCTGAGAATTTCCATTATTTTGGAGTGTAGTGGGGAATTGTGGTGAAAGTTACCAAATAATTGAGAAAGAGATGTTTAGAGGACAATATACATATTCAATAGATTCCAAAGGAAGAATAAGTATTCCGGCTAAATTACGGAAGCATATTTCTCCTGAAGCCAATGAAACATTTGTAACAACAAAGGGTACTGCTACCTGTATCGACATCTATCCGCTGGATGAATGGCAGCATATGGAGGAAAGATTAATAAAGCTCAATCCCTTTAATCCTGATGACGCAAAGTTCATAAGAATGTTTTCGCAGTACGCTTCTGAGGATACTATGGATTCTCAGTCCCGTATTCTCATACCGCATTCGCTAATCGAGTATGCCAAAATTGAAAAAGAAGTTTTGATACTTGGCGCACTCAAAAAAATTGAAGTGTGGAACCCGTCTGTTTACGAAGATTATATAAACCAATCAACTGAAACTTATGAGCAGATTGCAGCAAAAGTAATGAAGGAATGATGGAAAGCCATCACAAACCGGTATTGCTGCAGGAGAGCATTGATTTTTTAATAACGAATGAAGCAGGGTTTTATTTTGATGGAACACTTGGATTTGGCGGTCATTCGGAAGAAATATTGAAACGGCTGGGTCCGCGTGGTATCCTTGTTTCAACTGATCTTGATACAAACGCATTTAGTTATTCTAAGAAAAAATTTGAAGCAGATGAAAGAGCAAAACTATACAATTTTAATTACTCGCTTGTTGATGTTATTGCTAAGATTGAAACTATAGAGTTCTTTGACGGTATGTTGGTTGACCTTGGAGTTTCTTCATTCCAGTTAGATAATTCGGAGGCAGGATTTTCTTACAGCGCAGATACCAAACTCGATATGCGCTTTGATAAAAATTTAAAAATGTCTGCTGCCGATATTGTAAACAAATTTGATGAGATTGAATTAGCAAGAATTCTTTATGAGTACGGTGAAGAAAGAAAATCGAAACTGATAGCCAGGAAAATTTGTGAATTGAGAAAGATCAAAAAAATAAATACAACCGGCGAGTTAAAAGAACTGGTTTCGGAACTTGTACCGGAAAGGTATTTAAGAAAATCGTTATCAAGAATTTTCCAGGCATTAAGAATTTATGTTAACAGCGAAATTGATACGCTTAAAACATTTTTAAATAATTCTGTTAATGTTCTTAAAAAAGGCGGACACATAGTGGTAATAAGTTATCATTCGCTGGAAGACAGGGTAGTTAAAGAATTTTTTAAGTATGAAAACCAAAAATGTGTTTGTCCTAAAGATATTCCGGTTTGCATCTGTAGCAAGGAACAAACACTAAAAATTATAACAAGAAAACCTGTTGTACCATCTGCTGAAGAAATACAGTTTAATAAACGTGCACGCAGTGCAAAACTAAGAGTTGCCGAAAGAATATGAAGAAAAGCGCTAAGCCGTTAATCGTAATAGTGATGTTCTTGCTTTTAGTTATAACGACACTTGTGTTAATTAGTGTAGGATTAAGATTAAAGTATGAAGAATCTGTGCGCACAAAGGTTGAACTTCAGAAAATATTAAAATCGGAAAGAACTAAGAAGGTTAACCTTGTTGCCAATTACCAGATGGTGGCTGCTGAAGATATTATTACCAGTTCGGCTAAAAACGATTTAGGAATGGTACAGAATAGTGAACCTGGAATAAAGATAACGGTAAGTAAAGATAAAATTGAGGAATTATCAAAATTATTAAAAGAAAAATATGATTAACTCCCGCGCACTTGTTGTATTGATTTGCGTGTTTCTCTTCCTCACTTTTTTAGTTTCCAAATTAGCTGATATCCAGATAATAAATAGTGAAGAGTTGAAGTATTATGCCGAGAGGCAGCAAACAAAAATCGAATCAATACAAGCGGATAGAGGATTAATATACGATCGTAATAATCTGCTTCTTGCATTCAACAGTGATGATGTTTCCTTCTACATTGATCTTAGAATGCTTCCGGAAAAAAAGAAAAAGGAAGTGGCTGAAAAATTTTCCGTCGCATTTGGGAAAAGTGAGCAACACTATCTTAAAATAATGAACCAATCGGGAAAGACTGTTTGCCTGGAGAAGAAAGTAAAACGCGCATTAGCATTTAATCTCTTGAATTATAAACTACCTGCATTATTTCACAGGGAAGACCCAACAAGGGTTTACCACTACGGTGTTATCGGCGCGCACGTTTTAGGTTATGTTAATCATGAATATGTTGGAACCAATGGAATTGAAAAAACATTTGAAGAAAACCTTAAAGGTGAAAACGGAACACGGCTTGTAGAACGAAATGCCATCGGTGATATGATAACAGTTGCCGAGGAAGAAACCAAGCCAGCCATACCCGGCGACAATCTTTTTCTTACAATTGATAAAACATACCAAAGCATTCTTACCGAAGAATTAGTCAAAGGATTGGAAGCTTATAAAGGAAAAGCAGCTTCCGGAATTATTATAGATCCAAAGACCGGGGAAATTTTAGCTATTGCAAATGCTGAAGATTTTGATCCTAATTTCTACTGGAAGTACAATGATTTCCAGAGAAAGAATCGTGTAATCACAGATACCTACGAACCAGGTTCAACTTTTAAATCAATTACAATGGCAGCTTTACTGAATGAAGGCAAATGTAAAGAAAGCGATCTTGTCAATGTTGAAAATGGTAAATACAAATTCAGGAACAGCTACATATATGATACACACAAGCATCAATACTTAACTGTAAAGGGTGTTATGGAAGAGTCCAGTAATATTGGTATTTCCAAACTAATTCAGGAACTGGATGCAGAAACTTACTACAAATACCTAAGAAATTTCGGGTTTGGTACATACACCTCGCTTTCCCTGCCCGGTGAAGTTAAAGGCAATCTTCGGACTCCCCTCAACTGGTCTAAGCTCACCAAAACATATATGTCGTTCGGATACGGACTTTCTGTAACCCCTTTGCAGCTTGCTACGGCTTTCTGCTCTGTAATCAATGGTGGAATTTTATTCGAGCCACAAATCCTTATAAAGCAGGTTGATAAAAACGGTGAAATGATTTTTCAGTCATCTCCAGTAATTGTTCGCAGGGTAATTTCAGAAGAGACTTCGCTAAGGATGAGAAACATACTTGCAGGCGTTGTTAAAAATGGTACGGGAAAGAATGCAAGGATTGAAAATATTTCTGTTGGAGGAAAAACAGGTACGGCAAAGATAGTTGAAAACGGTAAATATATAGCAGGTAAGTATAATTCATCATTCATTGGATTTTTTCCAGCCGAAGATCCTAAAGTTGTTTGTCTTATCCTGGTTAACGAACCTGAACTAGAAAAGTACGGTAGCAAGGTTGCAGCACCAATCTTCAAAAATGTTGCAGAAAGAATTATTCAAACTAATCCGCAATATTTTAAAGAGAATAAAAAATTACCGGGAACAGAATCGATTGAAATAAATAACAAAGAAAATATTGAACCGGTATTTGTTAAAAATAACAACCCGACTAACGAAATTAAGCCGATCCAGGTTAATTATTCTAAAGAGATAAATAAAAATGTTATGCCCGATCTCAGGGGACGAACGGTTAAAGATGCGCTGGTGATCTTAAACATGCTTGGTCTCAACTATAAAATTAATGGTTCGGGCGTGGTAACAAAACAAAGTATAGCGCCGGGTACAATTATAAAAACTAATAAGGATTGCATTGTGAATTGCTCTGAATCATCAGTAACCGGGGCAAACGTTTATTGATGAAACTATCAGAACTTCTAAATAAAATCAGCACTATCCAGGTAACCGGCAGCATACCGGATACAGATCTTGCGGGAATAGAATTCGATTCAAGAAAAGTTGAAAAGAACTCTCTTTTTGTTGCTATAAAGGGGTTTAAAATAGATGGACATAACTTTATTCAAAATGCTTTGAACAGCGGCGCTACTGCAATTATTCTCGAAAATGAGGAAGCTGTGCTGGAAGGATTATTTAAAACTTATGAAGCAATAAAAATTTTAGTTAAAGATTCAAGAATTGCAATGGCAGAGGCATCAAATTATTTCTATGGTGAGCCATCAAAAAAAATGAATGTGATTGGAATAACCGGTACAAACGGTAAAACAACTACTTCTTACTTTGTAAAGAGTATTCTAGAGCAAGCTGGTTTCAAAACAGGTTTGATAGGAACAATTAATAATTATATCGGGGATGAAAAAATAAGCTCAAAACTCACCACTCCCGAATCTAATGAGATTAACAAACTTTTAAATGAAATGCACTCAGCTGGCTGCAAATATGTAGTGATGGAAGTTTCTTCACACTCACTTGCATTAAACAGGGTTTATAATATTGATTTTAACTCTGCTGTGTTTACAAATCTCACAGCCGAGCATTTAGATTTTCATCAGAATTTTGAAAAATATCTTGAAGCAAAAAAACTATTGTTCGATTCTTTACCGGAAGGTTCCATTGCTCTCTATAATGCAGACGAACTCCACAGCGTTGATGTTATGAAGGACTGCGCTGCCATAAAATACAGGTATGGTTCCGTTGCCGATGCAGATTTTAAAATAGAAAACATTAACTACAATCTTGATGGAACTTCTTTTATAATTTCGCATAAGGGCAGCAGCTATAATATTGAAACTACCCTGGTTGGCGACTTTAATGCTTACAACGCTTGTGCCGCTTTTGCTGTTTCGGTTCTTTCGGGCATTAAACCTGATGATGCTCAAAGCGGAATTAAAGTTACTCCGCAAGTTCCGGGAAGGTTTGAAGTTTTTAAAAACGGCAGCCGGAAAATAATAATTGATTATTCTCATACACCCGATGGACTTGAAAAAGCTCTGCTTGCAATACAAAATTTAAAAAGTGAAGATCAAACTGTTTACACTGTTTTTGGCTGCGGTGGAAACCGTGATAAACAAAAGCGTCCGCTTATGGGAAAGATAGCGACTGAGTTAAGTGATAAAGTAATTATAACTTCTGATAATCCAAGAGATGAAGATCCTGTTTCAATAATAGAAGAGATAAAAGCAAGCATAGAGAAGGATAACTATAAAGTGATTGAAAACAGGGAAGAAGCAATTAAGGAAGCTATTGCTAATGGTAAGAAAAACTCTGTTATACTAATTGCAGGCAAAGGACACGAAGATTACCAGGAGATTAAAGGTGTGCGGTCTCATTTTTCTGATAAAGAAGTTGCCGAAAAGTATTTGCATAATTGAAAAGCATAAGGTTAAATATTGAAGATATTTTCAATCTGCCGTCAGCAGTTATTTATAACCCGGATGCTCTTAAACCGGTTTCGTACATTACAATTGACTCAAGGAGAGTAAAAAATAAATCGTTATTTATTGCAATAAAAGGAAAAAAGTTCGATGGGCATAGTTTTGTTAAAGAAGCAGTTTCTAAAGGTGCTTCTGCGATTTTAATAAATGCTGATAAGTACAAGAGCTATAATGATTTAGATATACTGATAATTACTGTAGCAAACACAACTAAGGCACTCGGTAACATTGCAAATATCTGGAGAAATAAATTATCAACAAAAATAATTGGAATTACAGGAAGCTCAGGCAAAACAACAACCAAGGATATGCTGGCAACAATACTTGCAGAAAAATATAAAGTGAATAAAACTTACTCAAATAATAACAATCATATTGGTGTGCCGATAACAATTTTAAGCACAACAAATAAGCATGAAGTGCTGGTTGCCGAGCTGGGTACTAATCATTTTGATGAGATTAAGTACACTGCTGGAATTCTCGAACCAGATTATGGAATGATATTGAATATTGGAGATTCACACCTGGAATATCTTAAAAATCGTGCAGGTGTTTGGAAAGAAAAATCAGCTCTGTTTTATGAAACGATAAAAAATAACGGTAAAGTTTTTATCAATAATGATGACCCGGTTACAAAAGGTTTTGCCGGAAAGAGTAATAACCAGGTTACTTATGGTTTTTCAGGCAGGACTGATCTTAAAGCAAAGATTAAAACATATTCAGCTGACGGAAAACCGTTCATCGAGATTAAGTATAAAAATAAAAAGTTTACAAGAACACTAAATTTTTATGGAGAACAAAGCGCAAACAATTACATCGCCGCTGTGGCTGTAGCTTTCGAATTAGGATTAACAAAATCACAAATCTTATCCGGAACTAAAAAAATTAAAGCAACTCCGCAGCGGCTTAATGTAATGCAGTATAAAAACTTTGTTCTAATTGATGATACATATAACGCCAATCCTGACTCATTGAGGGGAGCAATTGAACTTGTTGGCAGAATAAGTTTGTTTGATAAAAAGATATTGATACTTGGTGATATGCTTGAGCTTGGTAAAAATAAAATTGAATTACATAAACAATTATCATCTGTAATAAGAAAAAATAAAATTGCTCAACTCTACACTATCGGTCGGGCGATGAAACACCTTAACGAAAGTTTAAAAGTTAAAGGAATATTAAAAAAACATTTCAGAACAAGAAAATCGTTAATGAATTTCATCACAAAAAAGGATTTTAATAACTCTGTCATCCTTGTAAAAGGTTCAAGAGGAATGTGTATGGAAGAATTTGTTGTTGCATTAAAAAATAGTAACTGTTAATGCTTTATTACCTTTTTGATTACATAAATAAAATTTACGCGCCTCCCGGTTTCGATATTTTTCGATTCCTAACTTTTAGATCTGCCCTTGCGGCAATTACAGGTATGTTTTTGGCATTTTACCTGGGACCAAAGATCATAAAACTTCTTACTAAACACCAGATTGGAGAAGCTAAAAAAGAAGACGGACCGAAATTTCACTGGTCTAAAGCAGGAACGCCAACTATGGGTGGGATAATTATAATTATTTCGGTTGTTGTTCCGGTTTTACTATGGGGTGATCTTAACAGCACTTATATTATTCTTATTCTTGCTGGAACCGTATGGTTAAGCGGTGTTGGTTTCCTGGATGATTATTTAAAAGTAGTTAAAAAATTTCCGAACGGACTAATTGCCCGTTATAAATTGCTCGGTCAGGTTTTAATCGGTAT
This sequence comes from uncultured Ignavibacteriales bacterium, assembly GCA_965511205.1. GTDB lineage: Bacteria > Bacteroidota > Ignavibacteria > Ignavibacteriales > Ignavibacteriaceae > JAZGGS01. The sequence goes on from CBEPPX010000004.1 coordinate 8,378, forward strand.
TGCTATAGGTTCAGTTATATATTTCTCCCCGGAATTTGAAGGTATCAATACGTTAACAACTGTTCCTTTCCTTAAGAACGTAAACCTGGATCTCTCCTATTTATATATACCTGCTGTTGTTTTTATAGTTACTGCCACATCAAATGCCGTCAATCTAACTGATGGCTTAGACGGATTGGCAATTGGTGTGATTGCAATTGTGATGATAGCTCTTGCAATACTTAGTTACATCAGCGGCAATGCTATCTTTTCAAATTACCTGAATATAATTTACCTACCGGGTGCAGGTGAGCTCACTGTCTTCGTTGCTGCTTTGATTGGCGCATCACTTGGATTTTTATGGTATAACTCTTACCCCGCACAAGTATTCATGGGCGATACAGGTTCGCTTGCGCTTGGCGGAGCTTTCGGAATTTTAGCTGTACTGATAAAGAAAGAATTATTGATTCCTATCCTGGGTGGCGTATTCTTTATGGAAATAATTTCAGTAATCATTCAAAGAGTTTATTTCAAGTATTCAAAGAAAAAATATGGTGAGGGTAGAAGAGTTTTTAAAATGGCTCCACTACATCATCATTTTGAAATGAAAGGTCTTCCTGAACCAAAAATTGTTGTGAGATTTTATATAATCGCTATTGTCCTGGCAATAGTAAGCTTAGTATCGTTTAAGGTTCGTTAATGGATTTAATGGATAAAAAAATAACTGTGATAGGTGCCAGAAGAAGCGGAGTAGGCGCTGCAAAACTTATAAAAAAAGTTGGAGGTATTCCGTTTGTAAGTGATGCGGGCAAAGAGAATGATTTTTCCGAATCAATTAATATTTTTAAGGAATCCAGGATAAATTATGAAACCGGTAAGCATTCTGAAAAAGTATATGATTGCGAAATGATGGTGGTTAGCCCAGGAATACCGATCGATGCTGCTGTTATTAATAACGCAAGAGAACGAAATATAAAATTATTAAGTGAAGTTGAACTGGCTTATGAATTTTGCAAAGGAAAAATTATCGCTATAACAGGAACTAACGGTAAAACCACAACAACCAGTTTGTGCGGACATGTTTTTAATAGTTGTGGATTTAAAACACACGTTGCAGGAAATATTGGATTGGCTTTTTCGGAAATAGCGCTTGATGTTGAAGAAAACGATTTCGTTGCTTTGGAAGTTTCAAGTTTTCAATTGGATTTGATCGATAAGTTTAAACCTGAAGTTGCAATGATTTTAAACATAACTCCAGATCATCTTAATAGGTATGATGATGATCTTGAAAAATATGCTGTTTCAAAACAGCAAATCTATAAAAACCAGGATGAGAATGATTATCTAATCTTAAATGGCAGTAATGAGGCTGTTCTTAAATACTTGAAAGATCATAGAAGTAAATCGTTTTTCTTTTCGCAAAATGCAGAACAAAACCATGGCTGCTATGTAGAAAAAGAAGATGTGATATTCAGATTAGCAGGAATGGAAAAATTCAGATGTAAGAGATCTGATATAAAAATAAGAGGTGAACATAACCTCGCTAATGCTATGGCTGTAATTATTGCGGCAAAAATTAATGAACTGGATAATGAAAAAATTGTTGATGCATTGCAGACGTTTGAAAGTGTAGAACACAGGTTGGAATTAGTGAGAGAAATTGACAGCGTAAAATTTATAAATGATTCTAAAGCCACAAATGTTGATTCGGTTTGGTATGCATTGCGGAGTTTTGATGAACCGATCTTCCTTATTCTTGGCGGGCAGGATAAAGGTAACGATTACGAACAGATTAAACAACTTGTCATAGAAAAAGTTGTTAAGATTTATGCTATTGGTTCATCTGCTGATAAAATTTTTAATTTTTTTCATAATTCTGTTAAAGTTGAAATAAAAAATTCAATGGTTGATGTAATTACTTCAGCAATAAATGAAGCACGAGAAGGAGAGGTGGTTTTACTTTCTCCTGCATGTGCAAGTTTCGATATGTTCGATAATTACGAGCACCGTGGAAAAGCTTTTAAGGAGGCAGTGAATAATATATAATGAAACGACTCGCTTTAATAATATTTTTTAATGCTATCGCCCTTATGCTTCTTGGGCTGGTTATTGTAATGAGCGCAAGCAGCACTTATAGTGTTTTCAAATTTGAAAGCGTGTTTCATTTATTTAATTCTCATCTATTCAAAGTGGGTTTAGGCATTTTGTTTTTGATAATTTTCTGCTTTGTACCATACGAATTATATAAAGGATTTAGCAAGGGTGCATTGATTGCTACCGCTGTAATCTTAGTCATTACGTTAATAATTTCACCAAGTATAAAGGGAGCAGGAAGATGGCTGGATCTTGGATTTATTTCCATTCAACCGGCAGATATTGCTAAGCTCGCATTAATAATTCATCTTGCTTTTTTATTGGAAGATAAAACTAACCTGATCGAAAATTTCAGGCATGGCTTTATGTACTTGTTTATCTGGGTAATACTCATTTCCGGATTAATTTTGATCCAGCCAAACTTTAGTAACGGTATCCTGCTAATCATGATCTCGTTAACAATTATGTACGTTGGCGGTGCAAGATTAAAACATATATTTGTTTCGCTAATTAGTGTTATAACAGCTGGCGGATTTGCAGCACTAATTTACCCCCATTCCAGGGAAAGGATTTTCTCTTTTGTTTCCAGCATACAAAACGGCGGCGATATAAATTTACAGGTTAAGCAGGCGCTCTACAGTCTTGGCAGCGGCGGTATTACCGGGGTTGGTGTTGGCAACAGTATGCAGAACAACCTCTTTTTACCTGAAGCTTATGGAGATTTTATCTTTGCAATTCTTGGTGAAGAACTTGGGTTTATTGGAGCTGTACTGGTTCTGGTTAGTTTTTTTACTCTGTTTATTGCAGGCATTATGGTTGCAAAAAAAGCTAAAGACAGGTTTGGACAGATTCTGGCATTCGGTATTACTCTATCCGTTGTTACTTATGCTTTTGTTAATATTGCTGTAACTACAGGTTTGCTGCCGACAACCGGTCTTCCACTACCATTTATAAGTTACGGCGGAACCTCGCTTTTGTTTCTATGTATTTCTATTGGAATTTTAATAAACATTGCGCTTTCAAACGAGGCAAAAAATAAAAGCGATGAAGAAGTATTAAGAAATGAATTGCCGCTGGAACAGGTGGAGATATGAGCAATGGAAAAACACGCTATAAATTTTTATTTGCCGGGGGAGGAACCGGCGGGCACCTGTTTCCTGCAATTGCTGTTGCCGAACAAATTAGAGAGATGAAACCCGAATCAGAAATATTGTTTGTTGGAACTAAAGATAGAATTGAAGGAAAGACTATTCCCAAACTGGGTTATAGTTTTAAATCAATTTGGGTAAAAGGATTTTCAAGAAAATTTACAATGGAAAACATACTCTTTCCATTAAGATTATTTATTTCCACTCTGCAGTCATTGATTATAAATGCAAGGTTCAATCCTAGCGTGGCAATTGGTTCTGGTGGTTATGTTGCAGGACCTGCAATTTGGGGAGCATCTGTTCTTGGTGCTAAAATTATCCTCCTGGAACAGAATAGTTATCCGGGAGTTACTACAAGACTATTAGAAAAACATGCAGATGAAATTCATATAAGTTTTGAGGATTCAAAAAAATATCTTAAGAAGAAAAAAATTCTGTTGAGTACAGGTAACCCCGTTCGTAAAAACCTTGGTTCTATTGAAAAGAATGATGCAATAAACAGTTTTGGTTTATCGACAGAAAAAAAAACTCTGTTGATTTTAGGAGGAAGTCTTGGTGCAAGATCAATTAACAAAGCTGCAGGCAATGTAGTAAATAAACTTAGTGATGAAGGTTTACAGGTTATATGGCAGACAGGAAAAATTTATTATGAAGATTATAAACACTTTAATTCAAAAAGTATAAAAGTATTTGATTTTATTGAAGATATGAACTACGCTTATTCCGCATCCAATTTAATACTGGCAAGAGCTGGCGCAACAACTATTGCAGAAATTCTTGTTTTGGGAATTCCCTCGATACTTGTTCCTTCACCAAATGTTGCTGAGAACCATCAGTACTATAATGCAAAGTCTTTATCGGATGATGGCGCAGCAATTCTTGTTGAAGATAAAGAGATTGATTCAAGAATGTATGATGAAGTTACTGTTATGATAAATTCGGCTGAAAAACTGGCTGAGCTAAAAAAACGTGCTTTGCTTCTGGCAAAACCGGATGCGGCAAAAGTTATTGCTAAAAGTGCGATAAGATTTGCGGAGGTAAAATGAGTGACAATATGGAAAACCAAAAGACGGTTTTTAAATACAATATGTCGTTCTATTATCGATCGACTATAATTTATTTCATCGTGTCAGTTCTTTATATAATTATTCGCGGTGAGTTCGTAGAGAATTCTTTCAAGCTTATTACAAAGGATCCGTTACTCTATTTCCTTGCAATTATTGTGATTATTTCGATGCTGTCATTGCTTTATAATCTTTTCAGGAATAAGCACATTAAGATAGTTGATGACGGCATATCATTTATTGACAGGTTCAAAACAAGAAGTTTTAAAATCGACCAGATAAAGTATATAAAATTTACGAGGCAGAGAAGAACTGTTAATATAAAAGAATTTAAAAATGTTAGAATAAAAATTATTTCCAGGATAAGACCCATCCTTGTCCGGCTTTCTGATTATGAAAACCAGGATGAACTTTTAAAAAGGTTTGAAGAACTTAAATCATTAACAGAGAACAACAGTGTTCAGTAATATTAAAAAAGTACATTTTGTTGGTATTGGCGGAATTGGCATGAGTGGTATTGCAGAGATACTTATAAACCAGGGATTTGAAATTTCCGGTTCCGATGCTGCACTCTCTGATGTTACTAAACGGCTCAGCGATCTTGGTGCTAAGGTATACGAGGGGCATTCAGGGGAAAACGTGAAAGATGTAGATGTGCTTGTTTATTCATCTGCTGTTACAACTGATAATCCTGAAGTAATGGCAGCTGTGGATAGAAATATTCCTGTAATTAAAAGAGCGGAAATGCTTGCCGAAACTATGCGTATGAAATATGGTATTGGCATTGCAGGAACTCATGGTAAAACAACTACAACTTCTATGGTTGGATTAACTTTAACTGACGGAGGTATTGATCCAACTATAATTGTTGGAGGTAAGCTCAGTGGGTTAGGTGGAACTAACGCAAGACTTGGTAATGGTGAATTTATTGTTGTTGAGGCTGATGAGTTTGACAGGACATTCTTAAAACTTACACCAACAATTGCTGCTTTAACAACTTTGGAGAGTGAACATCTTGATACTTACAAAGACCTTGATGATTTAAAAACTGCCTTTATTGAATTTGCGAACAAAGTACCGTTTTATGGTTTTGTTGTACTTTGTCTTGATGAGCCTGCACTGCAGGATATTATGCCGCAAATTAATAAAACGATTTTTACATACGGTTTAAGCGCACAGGCAGATATAAGGGCAACTGATATTGAGCATGACGGTTTTACAAGTGAATACACTGTTATCTATAAAGGCAAAAACCTGGGAAGAATAAAATTAAATATACCTGGTGTTCATTATGTTCAAAACTCTCTTGTTGCCGTTACTATTGGAATGGAGCTGGGCATCGATTTTAAAATAATTAAAAAGGCACTCGAAAAATTCTCAGGTGTTTACAGAAGATTCGAAACGAAGTATAATAAGGAAATACTAGTGATTGATGATTATGCGCATCATCCAACCGAAACAACCGCTACTTTAGAAGGAATCAGATCAGGTTGGAGCAGAAGACTTGTTGCGGTTTTTCAGCCACATCTTTATTCAAGAACGAAGGATTTTTACCAGGAGTTTGGCAGATCGTTCCTTAATTCAGATGTATTTATTTGTACCGATGTTTATCCTGCAAGAGAAAAACGGATTGAAGGCGTAACTGGAAAACTTATCGCAGATATTACTAAAAAATTCGGGCACAAGAATGTTCATTACGTTGAGGATAAAAATTCTATACCGGATAAACTTATGGAATTGAAAGAAGACGGAGATATTATTGTTACGATGGGTGCTGGCGATATATGGAAGTACGGAGAAAAATTTGTTGAGTTGTTAAAAGCGAAATAAAATATGAAAGACACAATCAGTAAAATATTCGGCTTGGTGATGTTTCTTGTTTTAGTAGGAGGTATTCTCTATCTGAACCTCTTTGGGGAAGAGGCAGATGAAAAAGATATTTACGAAGTGATTGAGGTAAACAGCAACTCTCTTCTTCCTGCAGAAGATTATCTACTCTTTACTGAACTTAATGACTCAATTAAACTTAATGATTTAACTCTGCCTGATGTAAAAGCAAGGTTTGAAGAGCATCCTTACATTGTTAAAGCAGATGTAAAATTTGATGGCATTAATAAAATAATAGTGAACATTAAGGAAAAAGAATTAAAAGCCGTAATACTAAGTGAAGAAAATCCCGGACTTATTACAGAAGATTACAAACTGGTTCCGCTGCTTAACAACACTTCTTTTTCTGAACTACCGGTTATCTCACATCTAAAAACAAATATTGATGAAACGGGAACCGGCAATACTGAGAATGATGAGCTGGTACAGGCATATAAAATAATTGATGCGATTAAAATTACTAATGAAAATATTTACAAAAATTTAGATGAAATAAACCTGAGATATGGAAGAGATATCGTACTAAGCTTTAGCGGTTTAGATTGTTCAGTAATATTTGGACGCGGGAATGAAGCAAAAAAAATTGTTTATCTGCAAGCTTTATGGGAAAAAATGAATGAGGAAAATAACTTATTTAAAGAGAGCGAATACATCGATCTTCGTTATCGAAATAAAATATTTATCGGAAAGAAAATAAAAACAGAAATAACCGGATGAAAAAAGAAATTATTGCAGGACTAGATCTTGGCACAACAAAAGTTTGCGCAGTTATAGCAGAAAAATCTGAAGGATCAGAACGCTTTGATGTTCTCGGATTTGGTGTTGCACATTCAGACGGATTACACAAAGGATTGGTTGCGAATATTGGAAAAACTGCGGAAGCAATTAAATCAGCAATGTCTATTGCCAGCAACCGCGCAGGATTAAATATTAATTATGTAAACGTTGGTGTTGCCGGCGAACATATTACAAGCATAAGGCACAGGAACTATGTAACAATAAGCAGTAAGGAAAAGGAAATTACAAAAGATGACCTTGATCGGCTTGAAGCTGATGTAAGGACGATACGAATTCCATCGGATAGACAAATTCTTCACATCATTCCGGAAGAATTTTCTGTTGATCATCAACCGGGAATTGAAAATCCGATTGGTATGTCGGGCTCCAGGTTGGAAGCAAGTAATCATGTTGTGCTGGCATCAATACCAGCTATTCAGAATATAAAAAAATCTGTGGAAAGAGCCGGCTTAAGAGTTAAAGATTATATACTTCAACCAATTGCATCCAGTACTTCAGTGCTTGAAGAAAGTGAAAAAGATTTGGGAGTCGCACTTATTGATGTAGGCGGTGGAACAACAGATATAGCTGTATTTCACAAAAGGGCAATCAAGCATACAAAAGTAATTGGTATTGCCGGTAACCAGGTAACTAACGATATAAGAGAATCGCTTGGTATTATAACCGAAGAAGCTGAAAATCTAAAGAAAGAATATGGATATGCAACTGAATCTGCAATAATAAAAGATGATGAAATACTTATAAAAGGTATTGGCGCAAGGGGTAATACAAAAATCCCGATCAGTTTATTAACACAAATAATTAGTCTGCGGATGAAAGAACTTTTTTCAATTGTAGATAACGAATTAAGAAGCGCCGGTTATAAAAATAAAATTAAAGCAGGCATTGTTTTAACCGGTGGCGGTTCTTTACTAAGTGGAACAACAGAATTGGCGGAAGAAGTTTTCGGTTTACCCACAAGAATTGGTCTGCCACGGGACCTGGGTGAAGGTCTCTCAAACGAAATTGAAAGCCCGGAGTTTGCAACTGTTGCAGGACTAATAAGAGGCATACCCGGCGGCAAATCTAGTGAGTTCCAATCGCTTTTAAAAAGAAAAAGAGATACAAGAAATAAAGTAAAATCACTCATTAAAAGAGTACAGGAATTTTTTGATGAATTATAATAAATCAAAACAAGGAGGAAACATGTCCAAATTTGCCACTCTTGATAGTGAGCAGCCATTATCAGCAGTTCTTAAAGTTGTAGGAGTTGGCGGCGGCGGTTGCAATGCTATTGATAGTATGATAGCCAGAGGGCTTAATGGAGTTGAATATGTTGCACTTAATACCGATGCACAGGTGTTGGAAAGCAGCAAGGCAACGCACAAACTACAGTGTGGAACTTCAATTACGCGTGGGCTCGGAGCTGGTGCGGATCCTAACGTTGGCAGAAAAGCTGTGGAAGAAGACCGCGAAAAACTTGCTGAATTGCTTTCGGGTAGCGATATGGTGTTTGTTACCGCAGGAATGGGCGGCGGTACGGGTACAGGCGGCGCTCCGATCATCGCATCGGTTGCACAAAGTATTGGTGCATTGGTGGTTGGCATTGTTACAAAACCTTTTAGGTGGGAAGGTAAAAAAAGAATGCTGAATGCCGAACAGGGAATACAGGAATTAAGGCAGCATGTTGATAGTCTGATTGTAATTCCTAATGAAAGACTGCTAAGTATTTTAGATGGCAGCGTTAATGCTTTTGCTGCGTTTGATAAACCGAATGAAGTATTATACGAAGCCACACGGGGAATAGCTGATATAATTACAGTTGAAGGTTTAATTAATGTTGACTTTGCAGATGTACGTGCCGTAATGAACCAGAGCGGTGAAGCATTGATGGGCTGTGGAATTGCCAGCGGTGAGAACCGTGCTATTGAAGCTGCGCAAAAAGCGATATCAAGTCCTCTGCTCGAAGGTATTAATATTAAAGGCGCTAAAAGTGTACTGCTTAATGTAACCGGTTCAAGTAATCTTACTATGCAGGAAATTAATGAAGGCAACAATGTAATTTTTGAAGCTGCAGGTGATGAAGCAAATGTTATTTTTGGCTGTGTTCGTAAAGAGGAGATGAATGATTACGTATCCTACACTGTCATTGCGACCGGATTCGATAGCGGACGGAAAACATTTATAACTCCTGCTCACAAACCTGAATTGAAGAAATCCAGCGAGCAACTTAGTTTTAGAGGTGGGTTTAATTTTATGGATAACGAAAGTATTGATAAACAGGACCTGGAAGTTCCTACAATTATTCGTGTGCAAAGCCCGGATACACAGCTTGAAAATGCAGAAGAAGATGAATTGGCTGAAAGTAGCTTCACTGCCGAAGCATCGCGTTATAGCTGGGCAAAGCAAAGAATGGAAAAGAAGGAACCTGAGAAGAAATCAGACAATGATGATGATGAAAGTTCTTCGTTTTTGAGAATGATTATGGACTAAATATCCTAATCAATGAAAAGTTTGTTCTTTGAGTTTTGTTTTTTGGTATTTCTAATTTAGGATAAGCAGGAAGGTAACGGAAACTATTTATGCCGTACCCAATGAAAGGATCGCCCTCACCCTTTCACACGGCGGGATGTTAATAATTATTGACCTGCTGCAGAATCGCATTCCACATTTTAGTCCTGCTTATCCTTATTTATACAAACCTTAGGTTCATTCATCCGTCAGTCGTGCATCCACAAGAATATGTTCTGCATTCTCTTTGTCATGTGTGATAATTAAACGGTTCGGGCGGCAGCAGATTTCACAATCCTCAATGAAGTCCTGCTTATCTTCTATTGTAAGGTCAATCCAGAGCTCATTTTCCTGGCTACAATACTGGCAAATCCAGTTTACAATATCATCCGTTTGCATTTCTTCTTTCTCCCTAATTTATAAATTATTACCTATAATAAAATATATTTTTGTTTAAAGGCAATAGTTGGGAGAAGAATTCAGAAGCTAGCTGTCCAAATATTGTACTTATTAACACCCAACTTTAGTTGGGTAGAAAAAAGTAACATCACAAAAATTAACGGTTTCAACCGTTTAAGATATAGGTGTTAGCTTCATATCAACACCAATCCAGCTACTTGCATTTAAATTTTAAAATTCTATATTATAGTGTGCAAATGTTCACTATAATATGTTTGAAAACAACTCAAAAATAGAGAATTCGCTTCACTACCGGATTCCACCCGAATGGCGGGATGAAGTGCGGATTCACACGCTTTATCCACCCATTCCAAAAAATACGGGCAATATCAATTTTGATATCTTCGATTTTGATATGCTCTTTAACGATCCTGTAACAAAGGAACTTATACGCACGGGAAAGACCATCGGCTGCTTTTATATTGAGTCGCCGGGAATGCGTTCGCTGCTGCGCCGGCTTGATGTTGAAACTTTTGAAATGCTTACTGCTGCGAGTTCTGTTATTCGTCCGGGCGTTGCAGAAAGCGGAATGATGCAGGAGTTCATTGCGCGCCATAAAGATCCTTCGCGCAGAAAATATCTTGTACCCGAAATGGAAATTTATCTCGGCGAAACTTACGGTGTAATGATCTACCAGGAGGATGTAATTAAAGTTGCTCATCACATTGCAGGATTAAGTTTGGAGGAAGCCGATCTTCTGCGCAGAGCAATGAGCGGAAAAATGCGCTCGCACAAAGCAATGCAAACAATAGTTGATAATTTTTTTTCTTCTGCAAAAGAAAAAGGTTTAACCGATTACCAGGCAAAAGAACTCTGGCGGCAGATTGAATCGTTTGCGGGTTACTCTTTCTGTAAAGCGCACAGCGCATCGTTTGCTTTGCTTTCTTACCAGGTTGCGTTTCTTAAAGCGCATTATCCTGCTGAGTTTATGGCAAGTGTGCTAAACAACGGCGGCGGATTTTATTCCGCGGCAGTTTATGTGCAGGAAGCAAAACGCTTAGGTTTGAAGATAGAGCTTCCATCAATTAATGAAAGTGAAAAAGAATATGTGGGGAAGGGAAGATCAATCCGCATAGGTTTAAAAGCGATTAAAAATCTTTCTTACAATGCAATCGATAGAATAATTGGAGAAAGAAAACAAAACGGTAAATACATTTCGCTGGCAGATTTTCTTGTGCGTACAAAACTTGCTTACGAGGAAACGGCAATGCTCATAAAGTGTGGTGCGATGGGGTGTTTCCGGCAAACCCGCCCAACTCTTATGCGGCTTTTAGATGTTTATCTTCACCGCAGAAAAATTATTGAGGAAAGCTATAATGATCTTTTTATGAGTGAAACATTCAAGCTGGAAGAAGAAGTAAAAACCAACGAGAACTATTCACTTGCAGGAATATGCAAAGAAGAATATGAAGCATTTAATTATATGGTTACACGTCATCCTCTTTACTTTTTTAAAGAGTGGATTGATAAACCGGGGATTGTACTTGCAAAAGATATGTTGCGTAACAAAGGAAGAAGAGTAAAGATGATTGGATGGTATATGACATCAAAAAGAATAAAAACAAAGCGGGGCGAAATAATGAAGTTCCTTTCGCTTGAAGATCTTACAGGAACTTTTGAAGCGGTTATCTTTCCGCGTGTTTATAACCGTGTTGCAGAACTTACCCTTTCTATGGGTCCCTACCTTGTTATAGGAAAAATAGATGCAAACGATTCTACAAATCTTATAACCGAAAACCTGCAGGTTCTTTCCTCAACAGCAGTGCTGGCGGGTTTGCAGAAAGACAGCGTTGAACACAACTATTACGGTGATGAAGAAAAAATAACCGAAGAGGACTTTGCACTTGCAAGGTCTTTAGATCAAAAAAAGTTAAAGATTGCTTATGCAGGTTAACTTAGCGGCTTCGCGTCTTTGCGAGAAATGTTCTCGCGCAAAGCAAGTAAAATATTTGAGTGTATTATGGAGACGATTTACTAAAGGGACAATGGAAGATATTGTGCTCAATTTTAATATATTAAAGCGTTATAAATAATATAATTCGAGCAGATTTTAATGTTTAGAATGAAAACCAGTCATTTTATTATCCTAATTATTTCATTTATGATGCTGCCAATTTATCTAAGCGCACAGGAGAAAGATTCTGTTGAAACTGATCATTTAAATTGGTTTGCTGCCCCAATTATTTTCTACTCTCCCGAATCAAATCTTGCTCTCGGCGCTCTTGGAATATTATCGTTCCGCCTTTCTGATAGTTTGAATTCCAAGCCATCAAAAATTGAAGTGTATGGTTATTATACACTTAATAAGCAATATAGTTTTTCTTCAAAACCAGAAATATATTTTGATGATGATAAATATTATCTCTCTGCTTATTTAAACTATTCTAAAGTGATTGATAAATATTATAGTGCAGGAAATAATACTGCGGAAATAGATAATCCTAATTATGAAGCTAGAAGTAGTTTAGCATTGATCAAAATTCAAAGACAAATTTCTCATAACTTAAATGCTGGCGTTGTGTATGAAATTCGAAACTATAATGTTGTTGATGTAAGGGAGAATCCATATTTGCAATCGGGCATGGTTTATGGCGGGGGAGGAGGATTAACTTCAGGTTTAGGTTTTGTTGTAAGTTACGATTCCAGGAATAATATATTCTATCCTGCGAGTGGTGGATTCTACGAATTATCCTCAACCTTTTTCACCAGGGAAATTGGTAGTGATTTTGGATACACAAAAACAATATTAGATCTGAGAAGATTTCAAAAAATATCTGGTAATCAAATTTTAGCATTCCAGATGTTTTATAATTTTATATCCGGTTCTTCTCCGTTTTATGATGTACCTCCTCTTGGCGGAGAGAATATAATGAGAGGTTACTTTACCGGGCGATATAGAGATAGTCATTACTTTGCAACTCAGATTGAATATCGAATTAGAGTATGGTGGAGGTTTGGTTTAGTAGGATTTATTGGTATGGGAGATGTTGCCAGTAGTCCTTCTAAGTTTGAGTTGGCTAAGTTTAAATTTTCTTACGGATTAGGAGTAAGATTTAGAATTGATGAGATTGAATTAATTGACTTGAGGGCGGATATTGGATTTGGTAAAAACACAAGTGGTATATATTTTAGTTTAAACCAGGCGTTTTGATAACTAGCAAACCTGTCGTGAACGTTTTCGTAACAGAATAAATTAAAATGAATTTAAATTCTTTATCTCCAATTTTTGCCGCTATCGCATTCATCATAATATTTTTATCTCTTCTATCTCTTGAACATTTTTTCCCGTTACGGAATAAAACCTATTCATTGATTGTAAGATTATTTATAAATGCTTCTTTAAGCGTGATTTCTTTTATGGTTGTATTTTTCCTGGTTTCACCTGCATCGAAGAATGCAATCAGCTGGAGTTCAGAAAATAATTTTGGTTTATTATATTTAATCAAACTTCCGGCAGTCATCGAGGGGTTAATAGCTTTTCTTTTGATGGATCTTGCATTTTACTACTGGCATAGAGCAAATCACAAAGTTCCGTATCTCTGGCGCTTCCACAATGTTCATCATATTGATCCCGATCTCGATGTCTCTACATCATTCAGATTTCACTTTGGTGAAATTACATTTTCGGCAATCTTCCGGATTATTCAATTGTCAATAATCGGAATTACACCTGTTGTGTTTTTAATTTATGAGATATGTTTTACAGCTAATACAATTTTTCAGCACAGCAACATAAAACTTCCAATTAGATTTGAGAGGATTCTAAACAAAATAATTGTAACCCCTAGAATGCACGCAATACATCATTCACAATTCAGGAATGAAACTGATTCAAATTTTTCCACAGTTTTTTCCTGGTGGGATCGGCTGCACAAATCAATTCGTTTAAATATTCCGCACAAAGA
>CBEPPX010000005.1:0-20145 GCA_965511205.1 uncultured Ignavibacteriales bacterium
TCTTTATTATTTGTGTGATAATAAAATGTTAACAGAGATTTATAAATATCCGGCATAGGAAACTTTGGGGCTCCTTTTGTTCCGCCTTCGTCATAATCTATATTATTCATCACCCCTTTGAATGCAGAGTTGAGTTCATCTTTTGTAAAAAGGCTATCTTCATTATTAATTCCTGGAACACGAATCGATTTAATAGCTTCTGTTAGTTTTGCAGCTTCCTGCTCAAACATACCGGGATCTTTTATGTAGATATCTTTAAAATAGTTTAACACCTTAAGCCAATCATCTTTGGGAAAATAAGTCCCTGCATAAACAGGTCTTCCATCGGGCAGGGCAATAATATTTAGTGGCCAGCCGCCCCTTCCTGTAATTAGATATGCTGCATCCATATAAACCTGGTCAACATCAGGTCGTTCCTCTCTATCAACTTTAACCGAAACGTAAAACTCGTTCATAAGGTTTGCTACAATTGTATCTTCAAAGGATTCATGCTCCATCACATGGCACCAGTGGCAAGCAGCATAACCAATACTTATCACTAAAAGTTTATTCTCACTCTTTGCTTTGCTCAATGCTTCATCATTCCAAGGATACCAGTTTACAGGATTGTTAGCATGCTGCAAAAGATATGGACTCGTTTCGTTTGCCAATTTATTTCTAAAATTCATTTTGCTATCCTCTTGTGCATTACAGCTTATTACTAGAATTAATATTAGAAGAGATATTAAAATCTCTTTAGAAAAGATTTTTTTCATTTTATGTTTTATAACAATTGATCAGAATTTAAGTTTAAGCTCAATTGGGCAGTGATCGGAGCCCATTACAGAAGAATGTATAGAAGCAGATTTGATATTGCTTTTTAAATTTTCGCTTGCATAAAAATAATCGATCCTCCAGCCAACATTTCTTTCGCGGGCACGTGTAATCATATCCCACCAGGTATAATTTTCAGGCTCTTTGTTGAACATCCTGAATGTATCAATAAATCCAGCAGCTAATAATTTATCAATCCATTCTCTTTCTTCGGGTAGAAAGCCGGAAGTTTTTTCATTTGCTTTCGGTCGCGCAAGATCAATTTCTTTGTGAGCAGTATTTACATCGCCGCAAACAACTATTTTCTTTCCTTGCTTGAGAAGTTTTTTACAATGCTTTAAGAATGCTTTATAAAAATCCATTTTATATTTAAGGCGCTCTTTTGAAGCTTTGCCATTGGGAAAGTAAATGTTAAAAAGTATAAATTCTTCGAACTCAGTAATTATAAATCTTCCTTCGCTGTCAAATTTTTTAATTCCAATTCCGTGTTGAACATTTAACGGTTTATTTTTTGTATAGATCACAACCCCGCTATAGCCCTTTTTTTCAGCAGAAGAAAAAAATGATTCGTACCCTTTCACATTTATTAACTGATCTACAAGCTGCTCGGGATGAGCTTTAGTTTCCTGCAAGCAAAGCATATCCGGGCTTTCTTTGTTGAACCAATCAAGAATCCCCTTTTTATATGCGGCTCTTATTCCGTTTACATTCCAGGACAATATTTTTATTGATTTTTTTGCCATAGTACTTTTAGATTTATGATAAATTAATTTCCGGCAGCTAGTCTCCAAATTTGTGCTACAAAAAAAGTTACGACCAAACCCATAACGATTGGTAGAAAAGTAGCGACTACCGTCCATTTAATACTTTTAGTTTCCCTATAAATAGTATAAATAGTTGTTGAGCATGGATTATGTAAAAGACTGAACATCATTAAATTGATTCCGGTTAGTAGTGTCCAGCCTCCAGCAAAAAGAATATCAGCAGTTGCAACAGTTGAATCAAGTTCAAACATAACTCCTGCACCTTCGCCAACATCTATAAGCCCAAGATTCATAACCGTAAGCATTAGGATTGTTGGAATAACAATTTCATTTGCTGGTATTGCGATAATATAAGCAAGAAATATTATTCCGTTTAAACCAAAAATTACGGCAAGAGGGTCCACCCTGCTGCTAAAAAATAATGCAATTGTTTCTCCTCCTACAGTTACATTTCCAACTAACCAGATAACAACCCCTGCCGGTATAGCAAAAATAATTGCACGCCAAAGAACAAAAATTGTCCTATCAATTAAGGATGTATAAAGTGTTCGCATAATCTGCGGAGGACGATACGGTGGAAGTTCAAGACTAAATGCAGAAGCTTCTCCTTTTAACACTGATTTTGATAATCCCCAGGAGACAACCAAACTAAATAGAATACCCAAGATAGCAACAAAAACCACTGCCGCAGCAGAAACGATTCCTGCAAGGTAAGCAGGTACTGCGGAACCGATAAATATTGTAGCGATAAGAATTTGTGTGGGCCATCTTCCATTACAAAGCGAAAAGTTATTTGTAATTATAGCAATTAACCTTTCACGCGGGCTGTCTATAACTCTTGCTGCTATTACCCCGGCAGCATTGCAGCCAAAACCCATTGCCATAGTTAATGCCTGTTTACCATGAGCACCAACTTTACGGTATACACTATCCATGTTAAAAGATACACGGGGCAAGTAGCCTAAATCTTCTAGTAGTGTAAAAAGCGGAAAAAATATAGCCATTGGTGGAAGCATAACAGCTATAACCCATGCCATTGCAAGATAAGCGCCGTCTATTAAAACACCAGCTAACCAAACCGGCAAACCGATTGATAACGAAAATCCTTTAAGTACCGGCTGAAGAGTATCGATAAGTAATGATGCAAGCAATCCCGAAGGCACGTTTGCACCTTCAACAGTTAACCAGAATACAATACCAAGAATAAGAAACATAACCGGGAATCCAAGGTACTTGCTGGTTAATAGCCGGTCAAGGTTTCTCTCCCAGCTAAACCGGGTTTTCTTGCCCGGGGCTGTAACCGCTTTACCTGAAATATGGGAAGCGTTTGCATAAATGGATTCCATTAATTTATCGTGAAAGTTTTCGCCTATCTCCCAGCGCAAGTTGTTTGCCGCTGATAGTATTGCTTCTCTTCTGTTTATTGATTCTTTATTCATTTTTATTCTAAAACCGGTTCCTGTTTTATTGATTCAGCAATTCCGGGTTTAATACTTTCAAGTTCACCTGAACGTATTGCATCAATTATACTCTGATCACCTTCCAGCAATCTTAAAGCAACCCATCTAACATTCTGCAGGTTTGGAAATTCTTCAATAAGTTTTTCAGATAGTTTTTCCACTGCAATATTTAATTCAGGTGATATATTTTTAATGCGATGCGGTTTACAGATATAACTACCTGTTGCAACATCATGGATAGCTTTCAGCAATTCATCCATTCCTTCCCCCTGCCGTGCTGCAGCTGGTATTACAGGAACACCAAGTTCCTTTGATAAACTTCTTTCATCAATTTTAATTTGATATCGTTCTGCTTCGTCAATCATATTTAAGCAAATTACAGCATGATCAGTTATTTCCAGGATTTGAATTACAAGATTAAGATTTCTCTCAAGCCGAGTTGAATCAACAACAATTACAGTTACATCCGGCTGCCCGAAAAGAATAAAATTTCTTGCAACCTCTTCATCCGTGCTCGTTGAAAGAAGCGAATAAGTTCCAGGAAGATCTACAAGTTTGAATTTATAATCATTATACTCAAATCCACCTTCAGCCCTGGTAACAGTTTTACCAGGCCAATTTCCCGTATGCTGTCTTAATCCTGTAAGATTATTGAACACCGTACTTTTTCCAGTATTTGGATTTCCGGCAAGTGCTACAACAAAGTTAAAATCGCTCATATTTATACCGAGCTTTTTTAGGTGCCCGATGTTATGAACAGGACATACTTCGCAGTTATGGCTTTTAATTTCAGACATTTTTTTCTATTTCCTCATCTGGCACTAAATAAATTCTTTCCGCCTGCTTTATTCTTAATGCAACGGTTGCCTCTTTTATTCTATAAGCTATAGGATCGCCACCAGCGCTCTTCATTTCATTTACTATTTCGGTTCCGGGAACCACACCCATATCCATCAACCTTCTTCTCTGCTGTCCCCTGCAGGCTTTAGATATTCCAAGCACAATTCCTTTTTCGCCAACTTTAAGTGAAGATAGTTTTTTCAGCTTTCCTTCAATTATCCGTTCACTTTTAATTGAGGTAACGGTAACATTTTTAGCAAAGAGTGGAGCCAGTGTACAATCTTCGCCATTAGCAGTAAAACGGATTCTTTTATCGGATGATTCAACTAATCTCACCTGCATTCCAGGATATAGCCCTGCTGCAACTAACTGTGTGTATATAGCGTTAGGTTCATCTTCAATATGAATAATATTTGCAAACTCACCCATCTTTAAATCGTTTAATGGTTTTCCTCTTCTGCCAGGAATTTTACCATCTGAAGTAGGAATAGGATCACCGTGCGGGTCAAAAACCGGGTTACCAATTTGTGCAGCTAATTCATCTGCTTCCGCGGGAGACAACTTGTGTTCTATCTCTTCTGCCGAGGCGTGCCATTCAAGCTCTTCAACACTAGTTTCATCGGCAAGATATTTTTCCCATAACCTGTGAACTCTAATAACTCTTAATGCATACGATCTGCCGTCGTTAGTAAGTTTTAAATTTTCTTCGGAAGTGCTAACTAATCCCATAACTTCGAGCCGGGTTAAAAGTAATGTTGCTTCATCAGATGAAATAGAAAGATTACCTGCCAAAGTTTCAATTGAGCAGCTAACAGATTCATATTCGCAGTTGTAAAGATGCTTTAGAGCATTCTCCATTAAAGCACGCTGTGTGGTGCTCTTTCTGCTTTTCCACCTTGCAACCATTCCGCTGCCTGGCCAGAAAATAAAAACACATACGCCAATAATTGAAGTTCCAATTATTAAAGCCGTTAACGGGTTTACCATATTAATATATTATTATGATTGAATTACAAAAATATTTGCTGCAAGCTTGCTGCTTAAATTTACTTCCTTGCCATCAATTAAAACTAAAATGGATCTGTCGTAATCAAGGAAATCTTTAACTTCAATCTCCCTATTCAATTCCAATCCCAATTGAGATATATAATTAAGAAAACTGTTGCTAATATCGTTTACCCTAATAACAATTACTTTTGTACCGGGAGTAACTGAATTAAGAGGAACGCCCTGAGATTGCTCCGGTAATTCACCGTTTTTATTCGGTATAGGATTTCCATGCGGATCAAATTCTGGAAAATCGAGCATCTCCTCCATCCTGTTGATCAGATCATCCGAAGATGAATGTTCCAGGTTTTCTGCTTCATCATGAACTTTATCCCATGGAAGCCCAACTATCTGGTGAAGGAACACTTCCCAAATCCGATGTCTTCTAACCATGTTCCTCGCATAGTCTTCACCTTCTCCAGTAAGCCTTATTCCGCGGTAGCGTTTGTGATCAACAAAACCATCGCTGGATAGCTTTTTGAGCATATCAGTTACGGCAGCATTGGAAATCTCCAGCTTCTCGGCAATTTGGTTTCCCTTTATGATACCATCCGAATCCCTGTTTTTGTAGATGGTACTTAGATAATCTTCTTTAGAAATATTTTTCATCATTTGTAAATTTTGATGATAGAATTTAAGCAAGCTTAAAATAATAATCAAGTGCGTTTAAACTATTTAAAATAAATTCATTTTCCACTTGAAATTGAAGAAAGCATATTATATTTTTAATCAGACAATATTATCTGATTATAAAAATAAAATAAATATGCTACGAGAAATAGTAAAAATTGACGAGGAAAAATGCGATGGCTGCGGCGAATGTGTTCCAAGCTGCCACGAAGGAGCTTTACAAATAATTGATGATAAAGCCAGGTTAATTAGCGACTTGTTCTGTGATGGATTGGGTGCATGCCTTGGGCACTGCCCTCAAGGGGCTATAACCATTGAAAAGAGAGAAGCCGAACCTTACGATGAGCGAAAAGTTATGGAAGTTATTCTTCAGGGGGGCGAGAATGTTATTGCAGCTCATCTGCAGCATTTAAAAGATCATAATGAAATGAAATACTTTAACCAGGCAATTGAATTCTTAAATGAACAAGGAATTGATAATCCGTTAGATGGCAGAGTCCAGGAAAAGCCAGCGCAGCAGGATGTGTGCGGATGTCCCGGTTCCAGGGAGATGACAATTGAAAGCGGTGAATTAGTAAATGATGAAATTGGCATGAGGCAATCGCATTTAAGACAGTGGCCTATCCAGTTACATCTTGTTTCGCCCTATGCTCAATATTATCAAAACTCAAATTTATTATTAGCTGCAGATTGTGTGGGGTTTGCTTATGCAGATTTCCATAAAGATTTTTTGAATGGTAAAAGTATTGCAATTGCTTGTCCTAAGCTCGATACTAACAAGCAAGTTTACCTGGAAAAACTTACCGCGATGATTAATGATGCAAACATTCGATCTATTACCGTGCTTATAATGCAGGTGCCGTGCTGTGGTGGGTTGCTCCAGCTAGCACAAACAGCGGCAGGTTCTGCTGATAGGAAAGTTCCTATAAATGCAATTGTAATTAGTGTTAATGGAGAGGTATTGCAGGAAGTGGAAGCTCCTGCTTTATAACTAAATTAAAGCTACGCTGTTTAAGATTCAATTCCTTTTCGCGCAGTTATTCCATCCTGGTAATAGTGTTTTATTTCTTTCATCTCTGTTACAAGATCAGCTTTATCCATGAGATTATCAGGGCAATAGCGTCCGGTTAAAATCAGTTCAACATTTTCCGGTTTCTGTTTCATAAAAGTTAAAATTTCTTCATCAGAGAAAAGTCCAAAGTAGATTGAAACACAAACTTCATCCAGGATAATTAAATCATACTTACCGCTTAGCATTTTTGCTTTTGCTGATGCTAAACCGCGCCTAGCTTTATCAATTTCTTTTTTATCAGGCGGTCGCTTTTTATAAACAAAATCATCGCCTGCAAACTGTTCAATTGTTATCCATTCACTTAAATGTTTTAAACTATTTTGTTCATTGTACGGAAATTCTTTCATGAACTGTACAATGTAACTCTTCAACCCAAAGCCGGCAGCACGCACTGCCTGCCCAATTGCGGCAGTAGTTTTCCCTTTGCCGTTACCTGTATAAATTTGGATGAAGCCCTTATCGAGTTTGCTCATAAGAATATTTTTTTGCAATTATTATTTGATTTTGTTTAGAACCCTTAAACGTTGTTAATTAATATAAGGTAATACAAATTTCATCTTGCAGTTTAGAATATATTTTACTTTATTAAATATGACTTTAGAGGAATAGTTAATTCAATCTATTCATTCTCTCTACAATTTAACAATTAAAATATATTTATTCAGGAAAGATTAAATGGAATTTTTTGGTTCTGTAACTATAGCGATTTTAGCTTCGTTGTTTTTAGTTTTTACTATAGGTCTATTTTTATTTTTATCTTGAAGATTAGTCATCAGGGTTTCATCATTTTTTTAGAGTAAAATTCTCACCGAAATTTCTAATCCTACTATCTGCTTACCCGCTATTTCCGATAATTTCGACAATTTATCTTAATAATTCTGAGAATAAATGGAAAGACGTATTTCTGAAAATTGATTCTTTAAGCGAATAGAATTAGTTTAGAAACTCATTCTTAAAGGAAATACTGATGTCTTTTCTCGATATTCTAATTTTACTTGTTATAGCGGGAATCACCGGTTCAATTGCACGCAAACTTGTTGGTATGGATAAGGGTGGATGCATCTTATCTATTGTTGTAGGATTTATTGGTGCTTTAATAGGAACATGGCTTGCACGCGAACTAAATTTTCCTGATCTCTTTTCTTTTACGATCAGGGGAATCACTTACCCGGTAATCTGGTCTATCATTGGGGCGGTTTTATTCACAGCGGTTTTAAGTCTGATCTCACCTAAAAAGAAAAGTTAGTATTTTTGAATTTAATAGATTAACATTAAACCTATTAATATGGGTACACATTACAAGGGAACAGCTAAAGAAAAGCTTGCTCTGGATACGTTTATTAAGCTTATACGATCCGGGAACTCTTTAAGCTCCGGGATAAATTTAATACTTGCTAAAAACTCTTTAACCGAAAGCCAGTTTAATGTGCTGGATGCTCTTTATCATCTAGGTCATCTTACCCAAAAGGAGATTGGTCAAAAATTACTGAAGAGCGGTGGCAATATAACAATGGTAATCGATAACCTTGAAAAACTAGGGTTGGTTGAACGAAGAAGAGGTGAAAAAGACAGGCGAACTTTTACAATTCATTTAACGGGTGAAGGAAAAAATAAAATAAAATCGGTAATGCCCGGTATAGTAAAATTTATTAATGAAGCGATGAATATATTAACAGTGAAAGAGCAGAATGAAATGCAGAAGATGTGTAAAACTATCGGTTTAAAAAAGAAATAAGCTACCCCTTTCCGGTAGCACTCTTATAAGCATTAAGAATTTCCGGAAGCACCTTTCCAGACTTTCCCAAAAAAGAATAATCTGCAATTGAAGAAACCTCTGTCTGCTCAATATTTATTTCCACTATTACGGCGCCCCCCTGTTTGGCTACAGTAACCAGCCCGGCGGCAGGATATACTACCGCCGAGGTTCCTACAACAAAAAATATATCACTGTTAAAAGAAGCAGATTCACCACCCTTAAATTGATTTTCAGGAAGCATCTCACCAAACCAAACAACATCAGGACGAATTAACCCGCCGCACTTGCATTTAGGCACGCCTTTACTAAAATCTAACTCTTCATTGTAAAATTCTTTACAGTTAACACAAAAATTCCGCTCGATGTTTCCATGTAATTCAAATATATCATTGCTGCCGGCACGCCTGTGAAGGTTATCAATATTCTGAGTTACAACTGTTACTTTATCAAAATATTTTTGCATCCGGGCAATGGTAAGGTGTCCTTCATTCGGTTGCGCATCATGAATTATCTTTTTACGGTGATTATACCATTCCCACACCATTTCTGGGTTAGTGATAAATGCATTAAAGTTTGCCAGTTCTTCCGGTCTAAATTTTTTCCAAAGTCCCTCTTTCCCACGAAATGTTGGTATCCCGCTTTCAGCAGAAATTCCCGCTCCGGAAAAAAATACAAGCGAAGTTGCTTCTTTAAGTTTATTTATTAAATCCTCTTCTATTATCAATCTTCCAGTTCTTCATTTACTTCTACAAGAAGTTCATTAGCTTCCTCCAAATATTTAACGTCATCTTCCAGTATACGCGGCGCTTTTTGAACCAATAATAAATTTTCCTTTGCAAGTTCGTATTCATCTTCTTCAATATATGCTCTTGCCAGATCGAGATGATACATTCTGAAATTTGGTTTTAATTTAATTGCCGTTTCAAACTCCCTTATAGAAACATCCATATCTCCCCAGCCAAGACCAAGCGGTAATCTTAACAAGTATGCTTTATCACAAACTTTTAAATGAGTTCTTCCAAGCACATAATGTGCAAGCGACTGGTAATAACTTCCGCCGTTACCAAGTTCAATTGCCCTCTCGCTGTCATCCTTAACATCACCCACGGTTCCGATGGCAGAAAAGATCCCTTCGAAAAGTGCAATTCTTCCATTTGAAATTGCACGTCTTACATACGGAATGGATTGGTCGGGGGCAAGCATAACAGAGCTGTCGGCGTATGCAAACGACTTTTCATAAATATCAATTTTTGCATCTTCTTCCTCACCAGTCTCCTCGGGCATTTTTGCACCAATGTTAGCATATGCTCTGCTTATCCGCCAAAAAATTTCCCAGTTTGCAGGACTCATTTCATCCGCCTCAAGGAAAGTTTCCAGGGCTTTTTGATGATCGAATTCTTTATCGTATTTATCCCCTTCCCCAATCAGATCTTCAACTGTCTGAGAATATGAACTGCTTACAAAAGCAGAAACAGTTAATAAAAACAGGGTAGCAAAGGTAAAAAGTTTCATATTATTCCTTTTAAATTAATCGAATAAAGTGTTATTTAATTTTTCTTCCTGTTCGGGAGATAGTTCGTGATTATAAAGATCGGTTTGTGCTAGGGTTATAAACTTTGTCCAGCCACGATCAGATTTTTTTTCAGTGGAAAGTGCATTTTTATATGCGTTCACTTTTGCACTTAGTTCGTCTGCCTGGTAGAGAGCAATTGCTTCAATTGTTTTAGGAACAACCGGCGATGCGTATTCCAGTTTACCCTGGTGGCTTAATACAAGATGTATCAAATTATTTTTTAGTTCTACTGGGAAGTCCGGTAATGATTTTGCTTCCTCACTAATTATTATTACTGCAATTACTATGTGCCCTAATAGTTTTCCTTTATCTGTATACTCAAAAGCTGAATCGTATTTAAGCTCTTCAGTTTTTCCAAAATCGTGAAGCATTGCCCCCGAGATTAACAAGTCCCTGTTTATTTCGGGATGAAAATCAGACATAAGATCACAAATTTTAATTATTTCAAGTGTGTGCTCAATTAATCCATGAATATATCCATGATGCCATGATTTACCTGCTGGTGCTAAAGTGAAGTTGGTAAACCGTTCGCGGGTAAATATTCTACCTAAAAGAGTTTTAAGCTGTTTGTTAGAAATTTTGTCAATCCTGTTTTCAAACTCCTCAACCATTTTACCCAAATCATGCTCCGATTTTGGAAGGAATTCTGCTGGGGAAATATTATCAGAAGGTGAAAGTAGGCGTATTTTCGAAATTCTTATTTGGGGAGCTCCCTGGAATTCTTCAATTGATCCATCAACTTTTACAACATCACCAACTTTCGAATTATTAACCAAGCTGTTAAAATTTTCCCACAAGTTAGCATTTAACGCAATAGATTGGTCCTGCAATACGAGGGAAAGATATTCTTTGCCAGCTTTTGTTGTTCGAATATCCAGCCGGCTTATCAGCAGATAGTGATCAACAGTGTCGCCACGCTCTAATTCTTTTAATTCAGTCTGCTCAAGCATCATTATTTATCAATAAAACTAATTCAACTTAAGAAAATCATTAATTAAAAGTAATCACATTTTACTATGAACAAATTTATTTTATCTGTTTTCTGCACATTTTTTCATTGTTTTACATTTTTCCAGTTTAGCTGAATATTGAGTCTAGTCTTTCAATTAAAAGTTCAGAATTAACCGGTTTAATTGGAAGTGTTTTTATTCCAAGTTCCTGGTAAGCTTTTTTAACCAGCTCTGTATCAAGATTAATAAGAGCAATCACAGGAATATTAAGATTTTTATTCTCCCTTTTCATAGTCTGAACAAACTGTGAACCATCCATAAGCGGCATATCGTGTTCAGTTAAAATAAGAGAGGGCAAATAAGTTGATATAAGACCTAACGCCTCGAATCCGTTTGCTGCACCCATAATTTTAAAAGAGGGATACTTATCTGTAATAATTATTTCATATTCTGCTCTTAACGAATCATCTTTAATAATAATTAAAACTGTGTTTGCCGAAGATGGAATAGTAAAATGAAACTCGCTTCCCTTACCTTCTTCCGAATACAACCAGATCTCGCCTCTATGCTTTTCTATAATCTGTTTTGCAAGAGTAAGACCTAACCCCGTTCCTTTTTCTCCTTTTGTTCCTTCGGTTGAAAATAATTTGCCTATTTTAAAAAGTTTTTCTTTGTTGATATCCGAAATACCCACACCCTCATCTTTAACAACAAATTCTACAAAGTCTTCGTTAAAAACATTTGCTGTTACTTCTACGGAATCATTTTCCCTGGAGAATTTTACTGCATTGCTGATAAGATTTGTAATTACCTCATTTAACAGCCGCTCATCTGCATCTACGTAAATCGAATCGGGAATATTAACTTTAATATCTACATTCTTTTTTACTGCAATCCTGGTAAGATGAGAAACGCAATTAAATACGGAACTTTGTATATGAATCCGGTTGTGTTCAATTTTTATCCTACCAGTTTGAAGCCGCGACCAATCGAGTAAATAATTTATCATCTGCAGCTGGTTTTGCGATGAATCATTAATATAGCTAAGGTACTCTGTTCTTTCTTTTTCAGAAAGACCAGATTCGTTAAGTAGTATTTCTGAAAAACCGAGTATGCTTGTAAACGGGGCCCTTAGATCGTGGGAGAGAACTGAAATAAAATTATCTTTTGAGGAGTTAAGTTCTTTTAATTCTTCAATGCGCTTGTTAAGTTCGTTCAGTTTGCTTTTTGTTTTGGAAATGTCTGTTACTCTTCCAACATATTCTGTGATGCTGCCTTTTTCATCACGAGTGACATTTATTCCTTCTTTTATCCAGGTTATTTCCCCATCTTTTCTCTTAATCCTGTAATCAAGTTCAGTGTGTGTTTTAGAAACATCATCTTCAAACTGATCAATCAATTTTCTGTAATCAGGAAGGTCTTCTTTAAGGATAAGATCCTTATACTTACCGGGGAGAGATCGAATTTCTTCAGAAGCATAACCTGTAACTGATGAAACATTATCGGAGTAAAAATAATTTTGTTCTTCCCCATTGATATTAAGAGACCAAAAAAACTCATCTTTAAATTTGTTGGCAAACCGGTCCGTTATTTTCTCAAATTGGTTATTCATAGAAGTAAAAAATAATAATTAAGTTCCCGAATAACACGCTCTACAATTATCACCTTAGGAATTCATCAAATAAAGCAAATATTTTGATACAATTATTCAGGTTTTTTTCTTTTACACTAAAAACACTTTTGCAACATCAACTAAAAGCGAAGGATTGTTTATCAGCGCAGTGGTAAAAACTTTTCCAAGTGTTCGTTTTTCCAATGGTACTTTAGAAGCAGCGCGAGCTATGCTGTTAAACTTATCATCTGAAAAATTGAATATGCCTCCCTTCAACTTGTTAAAAGTTACATGTCTTTTACCAAGCCGGTCGTTCCATGCTCTGTCATAAGTTAATAAATGATCTAACTTATTCATCTTAACAGCTTCGGCGGCAATTCTGCCAGCCATACTTCCACCAATCATGCCGCTGGCAATACCTCCGCCGCTAAGAGGATTGACCTGTCTTGCAGCATCACCAACAAGTGCGATGCCTGGTGCAGATATTTTTGCTAAACCAGGAGTACTAGGAACGCCCCCTGCGATTGTTGTTAATACCGGCGCATTTGGATAATGCTTTTGCATAAATGAATCTAGAAATGATTGTGCTGATCTTTTTTTGCCAATCATTCCGCTAACACCCAAACCAATATTTGCTGTATCATCACCTTTAGGAAAGACCCAGAAGTAACCTTCGGGGGCAACATATTTACCAAAATAAAAGTAGAGAGTATCCTGGTTGATATTAATATTTGATGCGGTTATTTGCACACAACATTCCATATCCCTGAAATCGATATGTGTAGTTAAGCCTGCCCATCTTCCAACTCTCGATTCAACTCCATCGGCAGCAATTACAATTTTGGCTATTAATTCTTTCTGCTCTCCCTGGTGTTCATATTTCACTCCACAGACTTTATCATTTTCAAATAGCAAGCTATTAACATAAGCACGAGTTAAAATCTGCGCACCTTCTTTTGCAGCACTCTTTGCCAACTCGTAATCGAAGATTCTTCTTTCGAGAACATAACCTTCATCCTTAGAATCGAATTGAATAACAACTTCTGTATCATCCGGCGCAATCATCGCAAATTTATTTATATGTGCCCTTATCCATCTTTCATCGGAATCTATAAACTCCTCAACTCCTGCCCTACTAATAGCTTCGCCGCATCTAACCGGGTAACCAACATCTCTATCTTTTTCCAGCATCAATACAGAAACGCCCTGCTCTGCTGCAAACCTTGCCGCTATCGATCCAGCTGGACCGGCACCAACTACTATTATGTCGTAATCGATTTTCATGCTTTTTAATCCGTGCTTATCTGTTAGATCAGTTCAATCTGTGTTCCAATTCTTTAATAAAACTCTGATTAAACAGATTTAACTGATTTGAACTAATTATTATTTAAGAACTCCTTCTTTATTAAACACTATTACTTCTATCGGACAACTCCAAATACATTTTGAACAGTTTGTACATCGCTCATCAATTATAGAAATTTCTGCCTCTTTTAGCTCTATTGCGTCCTCCGGGCAAATTCCAACACAGCAGCCGCAAAAATCACATTTATCCGGCAATATTTCTATCATCAATATTCCGGTTTTAGCTTTCCTTAATTGCATAACGATTTAGAATTTAAATGTGTTAATTTCAAAATAAAAAATAGTTGAACTTTGCTAAATTTTTAAAAGTGAAGTTACTTAAAGATGGCTTTATATTAAAGCACCCATATTTACATTAAACTTAGTACTACTTAACTAATTAAAAAAATTATTATGTTGTTTAGCAGAAAATCTTAAATCTATTATATGGCTAAAACTAAAAAGTTCGGAACATTCAGCGGAGTATTTACACCCTCCATCTTAACAATACTTGGCGTTATAATGTATTTACGTCTCCCCTGGATTGTTGGGCAGGCTGGTCTGTTTGCTGCACTTGGGATTGTTCTAATTGCCCACTTAATCTCCATCACAACCGGGCTTAGTGTTTCATCAATTGCAACTGATAAAAAGGTTAAAGCCGGAGGAACATATTATATGATCTCCCGGAGCTTAGGGCTACCCATTGGCGGGACTTTAGGTCTTGCACTTTTTGTTGGTTTATCCTTCAGCGTAAGTTTATATCTAATAGGATTTTCTGAAACCTTTTTAGCTTACTGGGGTTTTGAAGTATCTAAAACTACTATCAGAATAACTGGAACCCTTGTGCTGCTTTTTGTGACCGGCATAACTTTTCTAAGCACAACGCTTGCAATAAGAACCCAGTTTTATATTATGGCAGCAATCGTTCTTTCGCTCTCTTCAATAATATTCGGCAGCCATTCTTTCGAGCCATCAAAAATTCTGCTTACACCAACTTCCGATGCAGTGCCTTTCATAGTGATGTTCGGAATATTTTTTCCTGCAGTAACCGGATTTGAAGCAGGAGTTTCGATGTCGGGCGATTTACAGGATTCTAAAAAATCAATTCCAAAGGGAACCATCTCTGCAATATTAGTTGGATTGATAGTCTATATCTGTCTTGTATTTTTCTTTTCGTACACTGTGGAATCTGGAATACTTGTTAATGATCCGCAGGTATTGTTAAAAATTGCGTTCCTTCCTGAACTTGTTATTGCAGGTATTTGGGGCGCAACTCTTTCTTCGGCTTTTGGCAGTATTCTGGGAGCTCCACGAATTTTACAGGCAACAGCAAAAGATAAAATCACTCCAAAATTTTTTAGTAAAGGATTTGGAGCACTTAATGAACCAAGGAACGCATTGCTTTTAACTTTTGCCATCGCTGAAGCAGGAATTCTTATTGGTGAGCTGGATGTTATTGCAAGAATTGTTTCGATGTTCTTCATTACAGCTTATGGATTCTTAAACCTTAGCTGTGCAATAGAAAACTGGGCTGGTTCAGATTTTCATCCTGAATTCAGAATTCCTATTTGGGTTAGCTTACTGGGCGCAGCTGCATGTTTTGTTGTTATGATTCAACTTGATCTGCTTGCCATGATATTAGCCACGGTACTCCTTGGCGCACTTTTTACTTACCTGCAGAGGCAAGAGCTAAAACTAAATAGCGGCGATACATGGAACGGCTTTTGGGATTCTATTGTGAGATACGGATTGATAAAATTAAAAAATGTAAATGTTGAATGGAGAAACTGGAGACCGAACATCATACTTTTTAGTGGTGGAAGTTATGCACGCCCTTATATGATTGAACTTGGTAAGGCACTTGTTGGCAAACTGGGGATTCTTTCTAACTTCGATTTGATAGAGAACACTTCATCGGAACTTTTATTTACAAAAGCAGAACAATCTGTAAAACAGGAAGGTGAAGAGGTTGAGGATGATAAGGGAGTTTTTACACGAAGACAGGAGTGCAGGGACATCTATGAAGGCATGGAAGTTATTGCAAGCATTTACGGGTTTTCAGGGATTGACCCGAATACAATTTTTATGGGCTGGGCAAAACATACAAAAGAACCGATGAAGTTTGCTCATCTTGTAAAAAAATTAAACGAGCTCGATTATAATTCTCTCTTTCTAAATTATGATGATGAAAAAGGTTTTGGTGATAAAAAAAGAATTGATATCTGGTGGCGCGGCGGGGGTAATAATTTTTCGCTGGCAGCTACACTTGCAAGATTTATTATCTCTAATGAAGAATGGCGTAATGCTGAAATTCGCTTGTTAACAATAAAAGATAAACTATCAAACACAAGGGTTCTGGAATATGAAGCTAAACGAGTTCTGCAAACTTTCAGGATAGATGCCACCGTTAAGATTATTGATAACCAGAATGGCACTAAAGGAAGGGATGAGATTTTCCGGGAAGAATCGGAAACTGCAGATCTCTCTATGTTCGGTATTCCACCAATTAACGAGGAAGATCCGGCGGGTTATATTGAAAATATAAATTCATTGTTAAATAATGTGGGAACCACCCTGCTCATTAATGCTTCATCATTTTTTACTCAAGTGAAGAGCACCGAAGAACAGGATTGAAACGGGCATCAGTTAGGTTAGTTCCTTATCGCTTAATTTTTCTCTTAATCTTTTCTTTTCTTCTTCAAGTTCTTTGTTTACTCGCATTATTTTAATGTGGGCTTGTTCATCTTCGACCAATTCAAGTTCACGGTGGTTTGCCTGAATCTGCTGATCTATTTTTTCAAATCTGAAACGAAGAACAATATCCTTACTATACTTTAGAACTATCATCTCATCGGTTATACCCGGAAAGCGGTTATCCCAGTTACTGCTTATAGAATGTTTATCGAATGTAATTTCGCGCACATATGTTTGAAGCTGCTCATCCTGCAAATTTGCAAATACCAAATCGGCAGTAACATTTTCATCCTTTTGAAACTCATTTTTTATAATGCGTATAATTTTCTGATGAAATCCCTTTGCAAATTCATCGGGTTGTATGTATTTGAAAAGAAATTCTTTAATATTTTTATCAGACTCGAAGAGGAGTTTAATGATTTCTGTTTCCAGGTTATAAATTACCGGCGATTCGATTCTGGATTCGGTAAGTGCAAGCGTGCTGGTGGTTGAATCATCTTTTGTCTTAATTTTTGTTTTATTTCTTTCAAACTTTTCTACCTGGTTAACCTGCTTAATAAGCTCACTCTCTAAAAGCTTTTCACGTACATTAAACTTCTTCGCAATGTTCTTAAGTAAAAGGGTCCGTTTAAGCTCATCATTTATTAAAGCAACCGGTTTAACCAGCTCTCTTATTGCCTCTGCTGCAGTTGCGGGGTCATCAAACTTACCAAGTGAATCGTAATAACGTGTTTGATATTCAAGAAAATTTTCAGCTTTTTTAATTAATTCATCAAATTCATCTTTTCCATATTTGTTTACAAAAGAATCGGGGTCTTCTCCTTCAGGAAGTGAAACTATTTTTACCTCCATATCTCTTTTTAAAAGAAGCTCAATACTCCTCATCGAAGCTTTTATCCCTGCAGTATCTGCATCGAAAAGGAGCACAACATTTTTTGTATACCTGCTTAAAAGCTGAACCTGGTCGTCTGTTAGTGCAGTGCCCGAAACCGCAACAACATTTTTTGCACCATTCTGGTAAAGCGATATCAGGTCCATGTAACCTTCAACTAAAATTGCTTTATCAAGTTTCCTTATATCATCTTTAGCGTGGGATAGACCGTAAAGCGTTCTTCCTTTAATATAAACCAGTGATTCGGGTGAGTTTAAATACTTGGCGGATTTTTCTTTATCATCCAGGATCCTTCCTGCAAAAGCAACTACCCTTCCGTTTGGTGAAAAGATCGGGAAGATTATCCTGCCTGAAAATTTATCGTAAACTCTGCCTTCTTTATTCCTTCCGACTAAACCAAGGGCAACAATTTTATCTTCATCAAAACCTTTTTCTTTGCTGAAATTTATAAAGTTTTCCCAGCCGCGCAGTGCATAACCCAATCCAAACGTGCGCATTGTTTGCGTTTTTATATTTCGTTTTTGAAAATATTCTCTAGCAAACTTTCCTTCATCATCGTTAAGCAAAAGATTAGAAAAATATTTCGCTGTTTCTGTATTTATATCGTAAAATATCTCCTGCTCAGTTTGCTGCTCGCTGTAACCGGTTTGTTCGTAATCGATTGTAATTCCCAATTGCTCTGCAAGCTGCTGAACAGATTCAACAAAAGAGATTTTCTGGAACTCCATTAAAAATTTAAATATGTTGCCGCCCGTATGGCAGCCGAAACAATGGAAGATCTGTTTCTCTTCGCTTACAGTAAAAGACGGGGTTTTTTCGTTATGGAAAGGACACAACCCGATGTAGTTCTTGCCTCTTTTGCGCAGCTGCACAAACTCAGAAACAACATCAACAACGCTGGCTGAAGTTCTTACTTCTTCTATTTTGGATTCGGGTATTCTCATATTTATTTATACGCTTATGGTGTAAATATACACTTAACAGCAGGAATTGTGAAGATTAAAAAAAGTATATTTAATATCGAAGAATCAATTTCTTTATATTTGCAATTATTAATGATAGGAATAGCTTTTAAAATAAATGAGCTTAGTAAATAAAAATAGTGTGCTTCTGTTTCTTCCTGCAAAGGATTTTAATGAAGAAGAATATTCTACTGTAAGAAATCTTTTGGTTAAGTACAGCAAAAATATTTTCATCACTTCGGATGACCACTATGTTTGCTCTGGCAGTAAGGGAATGAAAGTTAAATCGGATACTAGTTTTTATAATGTAAACATAAAGAACTTTGCAGCGTTAGTTCTTATTGGCGGGGCAGGAAGCAAAGCTTACTGGGATAATGAAAAGCTGCATACTATAAGCAGGGATTTTGACGCCGTTCAAAAAATAATCGGGGCAATTTGTTCGGCACCTATAATTTTAGCAAAGGCAGGTATTCTTGAGAACAAAACAGCAACCTGTTATTATGAAGACAAAAACGAGTTGATCAATTTAGGAATAGATTACCAGGACAGAGCAGTAGTAGCCGACAAAAATATCGTAACTTCAAATGGCTCACAATCTGCAGCACAGTTTACCGAAGCAGTTCTTCATTTAATAAAATAATTATTAAAACGTTCTAAATAACCGGCATTTATCTAAAGTAATGTTGAAGATACAACTAATTAAGTTTGATGATTGATAAACAAAAAAATTATTGTAACAGCTTAACCGAATACTCACGGTTCAAAACAAGAGAAGTTTTTGTAGGAAAAATACCCCTCGGTAATAATAATCCAATCCGCATTCAATCGATGACTACAACTGATACAATGGATACTATCGCCACAGTTGAACAAACAATTAGAATGGTTGATGCTGGTTGTGAATATGTAAGAATTACAGCACCAAGCATCAACGAAGCAAAAAATCTTGAGAATATTAAAAACGAACTTCGAAAACGGGGATATGATGTTCCGCTTATTGCCGATATTCACTTTACACCAAACGCCGCAGAAATTGCTGCGCAGATTGTTGAAAAAGTGAGGGTGAATCCTGGAAATTATGCGGATAAGAAAAAATTCGAACAGCAGGAATATACAGATGGAGAATATGATGCGGAACTTGAGCGGATAAGAAAAAAATTTACGCCGCTTGTAAAGATTTGCAAAGAGCATGGAACAGCAATGCGGATAGGTACAAACCATGGTTCACTCTCCGATAGAATAATGAACCGTTACGGCGATACCCCCCTTGGGATGGTAGAATCAGCACTTGAGTTTGTAAGAATTTGTGAAGAACTGGTTTACCATAACATTGTTTTATCAATGAAAGCCAGCAACACTCAGGTTATGGTTCAGGCATACCGACTGCTTGTTAACCGAATGATAAATGAGGGAATGAATTATCCTCTTCATCTTGGCGTAACTGAAGCAGGGGGCGGAGAGGATGGAAGAATCAAGTCTGCACTTGGCATTGGAACTTTGCTGGAAGATGGATTGGGCGATACTGTGAGGGTTTCGCTTACGGAAGATCCGGAATATGAAGCCCCTGTTGCAATTTCGCTTGTTAACAGGTACAAAAACCGTAAAGGGCACAAACCAATTGTACCAATAGATAAAAACCCGGTAGATCCTTTCACTTATGTTAAAAGCAAATCGTTTGAGTTGCCAGGTATTGGCGGAAGTAATCATCCAATTGTAACCGCAGATTTTAGTTCGTA
>CBEPPX010000006.1:0-19723 GCA_965511205.1 uncultured Ignavibacteriales bacterium
TAGAAGTTAATAAGAATACATGTAATAATTTTCTTATCAATTTATTATTTTGTTTAGTAAATAAAAAACTATATAACAAATCTATGCTTAATGCAGATATAGATACAATTAATCTTTTATCCGGATCATCAAAAAAATTGCTGCTTAAAAATTTAAAATTTGAGATCGGCAGTAAATCCATTTACACTATACTTGGTAAAAACGGGAGCGGGAAGACTACACTTATAAAATCACTTACAGGTTTATTACCACAAAACCAGTACGAGGTTAAGGGCAAAGTTGAATTTAATGCAAATGATCTGTGGGACATAGCTCCTGAAGTTCTTAGACCAATAAGAAAAGAAAAAATTAGATATGTTTTCCAGGATGCAACAAATAGTTTTGATCCGTTAATGAAATTTGAATATTACTTTAAAAATTCAAAGTCAGCCAGGTTTGAGATAGAAGAACAGTTGCATTACTTTTTGTTACCCGGTTACGATAAAATATCAAAACTTTATCCTTATGAATTAAGCGGGGGGATGGCACAAAGAATGAGTTTGATATTTGCACTGTTAGCCAAACCAAACTTAATAATTTTAGATGAACCTACCTCAGGAGTTGATTATGCTATCGTAAATCTTATTTTGCTCAAGCTAAAAGAGTTTGTTAAGGATGGAGAGAACTCAGTAATTATAGTTACGCAGGATATTAACTTTGCAGAAAAAGTAAGTGATCATATTGCATTCATTTCCGAGGGAACAATTTCACAATTCTTTCCGGCAAATGAGTTTATGAATTCAGTTGAAGCGGAGCATAATCAATTTATAAACTCTTACCGTGAGCTAATCTAATGAACAATATTTTAAGATTAGAAAATATTTTTTATTCTGTTTCGTCCTCAGGGAAGGGATTTGCTAAAAAAAGTGTGGTTAACATTCTTGATGATATTAATCTGAATATTAATTATGGAGAAGTTTTAGGAATAAGCGGTGAATCGGGCGGAGGCAAGACTACGCTGGCAAAAGTTATAGCTGGCATTATTAAACCATCACAAGGAAAGTTAGTCTGGGATGATGGTGTTTTATCAGGAAATTCTAGTAGCAACCCTGTGCAGATATTATTTCAGAATCACGGTGAGATTCTTAATCCTTACAGAAAGATCGAAGATATAATTAATGAAGCATTAAAAATTCAAAAATATAATTCAGAATCAATTAAGAAGAAAAAAGAAGAGATTTTAAATTCACTCAATATTTCCACTGATATAACTAAAAGAAGAGGATACGAACTTAGCGGAGGAGAACAGCAGCGAGCCGCTCTTGCACGGCTGCTTGCAGCAAATCCTAATATGCTTATTCTTGATGAACCTTTTTCTGCACAGGATGTTGAATCGCAGTTAAACTTATTAAAGTTATTTCAAAAAATTAATGGTGAGCTTAAACTTACAATGTTATGTGTAAGCCACGATCTGAACATTCTTAGAAAGTTAGCAGACAGGATAGTAATAATTCAGAAAGGAAAGGTGGTTGAGGAAGGAAGTACTGAAGAAGTTTTTAATAACCCTGCACATGATCATACAAAATACTTATTAAAAGCTAAGAACTTGTCATTAACACTTTCTGAATTGAAAGAATAAATTTTTTGGTTTTGTTATTCTTCTTTTCTTAAAGCTGCTCGCTTAAACATCTCAATATCTTCGGCAGTGGTAATTTTAAAATTAAAAACTGATCCATCAACAATGTTTACTTTTTCACCTATTCGTCTTACAAGCATAGATTCATCTGTCCCGATAAAGTTATTCTCATAAGCGTTCTTCATTGCTTTCATTAAAACAGGATAAAGAAAGATTTGTGGTGTTTGCACATAGTAAACTTCATCTCTGTCCAGGTAAGCCTCAACAACCCTGCTTCCCTTTATCAACGTATCTTTTGCTTTTATACAAACAAGTGCATTGCCCTTCTGCTTAGCGGTTTCAATTGCATTTGTTAAAACATGCTGTGGAAGAAGCGGACGTGCAGCATCGTGCACAATAACTAAATCATCTGCTTTTGCTTCAGATGATTTTAAAGCATTATAAACCGAATCCTGCCTCTCTTCACCCCCTTCAACTATTTTACTGATCTTAGTTAGTTTATATTCATTCTTTAATTTTTCAAGCAACCCGAAGTAATTACTTTCTGCAGATATAATTATTTCATCTACCTCTTTATTCTGCTGGAAGATTTCCAGGGTGTGAACAATAAGTTCCTTCCCAAAAAATTTAAGGTATTGCTTTGGAGCGGCAGCACTGCTCCGAGCACCTTTTCCCCCGGCAGGAATTATTGCAACAGTTTTCATCTTTTTATCCTATTCCGCCTCAGGCAGAATTTGAATTTTTGTCATGTGGAACTCGCACCAATGAATCGGGACTCGTTTCATATAATAAGCATTGCATCGCCGTAACTTAAGAAACGATACTTTTCCTTTAATGCTTTTTTATAAGCTTTGAAAATAAAATCCGTATCCGCTAAAGCTGAAACCAGCATTAACAGGGTTGACTCGGATTGATGGAAATTTGTAATAAGCTTTGTTGTTATATTAAAAACATAAGGTGGATAGATAAACTTATCTGTCCAGCCACTAGTACCTTTTGAAAATCCATCAGCTGTTATACTAGTTTCCAAAGCTCTGCATGCACTTGTTCCGCAGACAAAAACATCATGTTTTGCATTCAATGCTTTATTAATTTTGTCTGCAGTTTTTTGAGGTACCTCATAATATTCCGAATCCATTTTGTGCTTTGTTAGATCCTCAACCTCTACAGGTCTAAAAGTACCCAACCCGATATGAAGAATAATTGGAACAACAATAACTCCTTTTTTCTGAGCCTTTTTTACAAGCGCTTTTGTAAAATGAAGACCGGCAGTTGGAGCAGCAACAGCACCATCCACTTTTGCAAAAATAGTCTGGTAGTCTTCTCTGTCAGATGGTTCTGAATCACGTTTAATATAAGGCGGCAGTGGAGTATGTCCAATCTTTTCAACTGCTTTAAAAACATTACCTGGCTGGTTAAACCTTACTGTTCTGCCCCTCGAAGTAGTGTTGTCAATAACTTCGCACCATAGCTTATCGTTAAAATAAATCTTATTTCCAATTCTAACTTTTCTTGCCGGATCTACAATTACATCCCAGATGCACTCTTCAGCGTTAAGTTCACGGAGCAGGAACACCTCTATCTTAGCATTAGTTTTTTCTTTGTTACCAAAAAGTCTTGCCTGGAAAACTCTTGTTTCGTTTACAACAAGTATATCACCTTTACTCATATAGTCTACAACATTGCTAAACTTTTTAGTTTCCATCTCCTGTGTTTCCCTGTTTAAAACCATAAGTTTGGCTTTATCGCGTGGCGAAACCGGATATTTAGCAATAGCTGTTTTAGGCAAATTATACTTGAAATGTGATAGCTTCATCCTATTAGTCCTTATTAGTTTTTAATATCAAGGCAGGCAAGCTTGTAAACTTACCTGCTAAATTCATTTTTATACTGTTTTACTTTTTAGATTTTTTCTTTTTTTTCTTACGCATTGAAGATTTTTTATTACTTAATTGATTAACAACAGCTCTTGCAGCAGCTAAACGTGCAATGGGTACTCTGAACGGGGAACAACTAACATAATCAAGCCCTGTTCGATGGCAGAACTCTACAGATGAAGGTTCGCCGCCATGCTCTCCGCAAATACCAACTTTAAGATTAGGACGTACAGAACGCCCTTTGTTTGTACCCATTTCAACAAGCTGTCCAACACCAGTTTGATCGAGAGCTTCAAAAGGATCTGTTTGAATAATATCTCTTTGAACATAAAGAGGCAAGAACTTTCCGGCATCATCCCTGGATAAACCGAAAGTAGTTTGGGTTAAATCATTTGTACCGAAACTGAAGAACTCGGCACTCTCTGCAATTTCATCGGCAGTAAGAGCAGCTCTCGGTAATTCAATCATTGTTCCAACAAGATAATTGATCTTCTTGCCTTTTTCATCCATAACTTCTTTTGCCACACTTCTAACAATTTCTTCCTGCAGTTTATATTCATTTACATGTGCAACAAGAGGAATCATTATTTCGGGTTTAACTTTTATGCCTTTTTTAGTAACGTTAACCGCAGCTTCAAAAATTGCCCTTGCCTGCATTTCTGTAATTTCAGGATAGACAACTCCAAGGCGGCATCCCCTGAAACCAAGCATCGGGTTAAATTCGCTTAGACTTTCTATCTTGTCTATTAATTTCTTTTCAGGTATACCGAGTTCGGCAGCAAGCTGTTTAACTTCTTTTGGATCGTGAGGAAGGAATTCGTGAAGTGGTGGATCCAATGTACGAATAGTAACGGGGTAACCGTTCATAGCTTTAAAGATACCTTCAAAATCTGCCCGTTGATGAGGCAATAGTTCAGCAAGCGCTGCTTTTCTATCTTCAACAGAATCAGAGACAATCATTTTACGAACAGCTGTAATCCTATCACCTCCAAAAAACATATGCTCGGTTCGACAAAGCCCTATGCCTTCAGCACCAAAAGCAATTGCGTTGCTTGCCTGGTCAGGCTGGTCAGCATTCGTTCTTACATTCATCGTCCTAATATTATCAGCCCATTTCATTAAACTTGCATAAGTTTTATATACATCTGAACTTTGCGGTTTCATTGTTTTGGAAATTAATACCTGTATAACTTCGGAAGGTTTAGTTTCTAGTTTTCCATTAATAACCTCACCGGTTGTTCCATCTATCGAAATAAAATCACCTTCTTTAATTACAACATCACTTCCTTCAACACCAAATGTTTTTTCTTTGTAATTTATTTTTAGAGCCCCGCAACCTGCCACGCAAACTTTTCCCATTTGCCTTGCAACAAGTGCTGCGTGCGAAGTCATACCACCACGCGCAGTAAGTATTCCTTCGGAAGCATCCATACCTTTTATATCTTCCGGCGAAGTCTCAATTCTTACAAGAATAACCGGATCACCTTTTGCTGCCATCAATTCAGCATCCTGCGCAGTAAGAGCAACCTTACCCGAAGCTGCACCGGGACCCGCATTTAAACCTGTTGCTAATAATTTACCGGCACTCGTTGCTTTCTGCTTCTCTTTGGTGTCGAAAATTGGGCGAAGCAGCTGGTTCAACTGGTTTGGGTCAATCCTGGATATTGCTTCTTTTTTACTGATAAGTTTTTCACCAACCATATCTACAGCCATCTTAATAGCAGCAAAGCCAGTACGTTTACCAACACGGCACTGAAGCATCCACAACTTACCTTGTTGTATTGTAAACTCGATATCCAGCATTTCTCTATAATGTTTATCAAGTATCTTTCGGAAATTATCCAGCTGTTTATAAATTTTCGGATCTTCTTTTTCAAGCTCTGAGATTGGATGCGGCGTACGTGTACCGGCGACAACATCTTCGCCCTGCGCATTAAAGAGGTATTCACCGTAAAATATATTTTCGCCTGAAGCGGGATCTCTTGTAAATGCCACTCCTGTTCCGGAATCTTCTCCCATATTACCGAAAACCATAGACTGAATGTTAACTGCAGTACCCCATTCAGCAGGAATATTATTAAGCTTCCTGTAAACTATCGCTCTGTCATTCATCCAGGATCCAAAGACAGCACTAACTGCACCCCACAACTGGTCCATAGGATTTTCAGGAAATTTCTTACCGGTTTTTTGCAGGACGGCAGACTTAAACTCTTCAACCAGTTCCTTAAGATGTTCTGCTGAGAATTCGGTATCTAATTTAAATCCGTATTTTTTCTTTTTCTTTTCAATTATCATTTCAAAAGGATCTTCATCATGTTTCGATTCAGGTTTCAAGCCCAGCACAACATCTCCGTACATCTGAACAAACCTTCTGTATGAATCGTATACAAACCGGGGATTATTTGTTTTTTCGATTAAACCTCTAATCGTTGAATCATTTAGACCAAGGTTTAATATGGTATCCATCATACCCGGCATAGATGCCCGCGCACCGCTTCTTACTGAAACTAGCAAAGGATTTTTTGCATCACCGAATTTTGCTCCCATTTGCTTTTCAATTTTTTTAAGGGAGGAAAAAACCTGATCTTTAAGTTCCTTCGGATACTTTCTTTTATTTTTGTAATAGTAAGTACATACCTCGGTTGTAATAGTAAACCCTGCTGGTACAGGCAAACCTATGTTCACCATTTCTGCGAGATTAGCACCTTTCCCACCGAGCAACCCCTTCATCTCTGCTTTTCCCTCAGCTTTTTTACCGCCAAAGAAATAAACATATTTTGATTTTTTAGACATTCTACGTTCCTTTATAATAACATTTTTATTGTGTAGTATTATTTACTCTCACTATTGAAGGATAAAGTTTTTAAAAGATTCCTCATCATCAAGCTCTAGTTTTATTTTAAGATAGAATATATCAATATCGTCCAGCTCTTTTGAAAAGTTAGTTAGTTTAACAGCATCTTTTTCTGTCGTAACCACTGAGTGAGAGTTAGTAGAATAAAACTTTTTCCTGATAAGCTGCACATCTTTATTATTATATTTTTTATGATCTCTGAATATAAGCTGGTTTTGTGTATCTACGTTGGTTTGAGAAAGCACATTTAAAAAAGAAATTGGTTTAGCAACGCCAGATACAACTAAGCTTTTCTGCCCTTCAAATTCATTAAGATTATATTCTGTTTTTCTCTTTAGATCGATAAAACTTATTGCTTTATAATAAGCTGTAAATATTTGTTTGTTCTCAAGGTATTTCATCCGCCTGGGCGGAATTGATTTTTTTTCGACAAACTTCCTGTTGATAATTATTGCATGTGCCCTATTTAGAGAACTAAACGGCTCTCTCATGTTACCGGTTGGCAGCAAATTATTAATAAAGAAATTATTTCCTGTTAAAAACCTCTGGTCTATAACAACAATATCTAAATCCCGTTTTATCCACCTGTGCTGAAAAGAATCATCGAGTACAAGCGTATCAATCCCGGTATCATTAATAAATTTCTCTGCACCTTCAACCCTGTTTTCACAAACTGCAGCAGGCACCTGGCAATCTAAAACAGTATGATAAATTTCATCACCACTTTTATCAACAGAAGTAAAGAACTCTTTGCCGTCGGATACCAGGACATAACCGCTCGATTTTCTTCTGTAACCCCGGCTAAGAACTCCTGTTTTTTTTTCAGACTTTTTTAAGAGACTAGTAATATAAATAACTGTTGGTGTTTTACCAGAGCCGCCAACAGTAATATTGCCAACAGAAATAACCTTCGCTTTTACTGGTTTACACTTGAATATTTTTTTATCGAATAAAAAATTGCGTACAGCAATAACTACAGCGTAAACCGGTACTAAAGGTAAAAGTATGAGTCTTAATATTTTCATCACTAATTATTAAATACCTGTGCTTGCTGCTGCAGCAAATTCAATTTTGTTTCACATTCTTCTATCACATCCGATGTTTCATCATAATTCAATTCATTACTTACATAAATCGGATCGGAGTATATTATTTTTGCACGACTTAAAAAAAAAGGAACTTCAAATTTATCCCAATTTTTTAAGACTTTCCTCTTTTTATAGCCAACTCCTGAAAGAACAATTGGAACATTGGCTTTTTTGGCTGTAATTACAGCTCCTGCTTTAAATTTATGTCTTGGTCCACGGGGACCATCCGGGGTAATTGCTATTGAATAATCATTTTTTGTATAATCTATCATAATACCTAAAGCAACATCACCTCCAACACTACTGGAACCTCTTACAACATTATATTTCCACTTTTTAAGAATCCTTGCAAGCAGGTCACCATCTTTGCTTTTACTTGTTAATGCGGCAAAGGACGGATTGCCATGCAAATACCAAGGTAAAAGCATGGTTCCATGCCAAAAAGCCAACACAAAATTTTGCTTCTCCCTTTTAAGGTTTTCAATTGTTGCGCCGTTTTGCACAGTTATCTTTAAGCTTTTACAAAGAGCTGTCACTCCACCGGTTATAAAAAACTGGCTGGCAAATCTTAATGCATCCTGTTGTGCTTTTTTAAGATTCATTTATAATTTCGTAAATTGATTTTGCCGCGCTTACCGATGCTGTTTTACCGGCAAGTTTATTTTTTACTTCGCTTAGTTTTGTTTTTATCTTTTCGTATTCAGATGAATTGGAAAGTATTTTTTTACTCTCCTCGTAAACCAAATTTTCAATTAACCTGTTCTGTATTAATTCAGTTATTATTTTTTCTTCAAGCAATATATTTACCATCCCGATGGATTTTACTTGAATAAGTTTTTTCATTACCAGGTATGTTATATAATTTGTTTTGTATACTATAAGCATTGGTAATGCAAAGTAACCAGCTTCAAGAGTAGAAGTTCCCGATTTAATTATTCCGAATTTAGCATGTTTCATCAAATCGTAAGTGAAACCCTTTATTAATTTGAAATTAACGACATCAGAATAACTTGTAAAAAGTTCCTCGCTTAAGTTTGAGGAACATGAAACAATAATTTGCATATCAAACTCAGAAGCGATTCTGCCGGCAGCTTTAATAGTATGCGGAAATATTTTTTTTACTTCGTTCTCCCTGCTTCCCGGCATAACTAAAAGAATATCTTTTTCTTTATCAAGTTGAAATTTTGAACAGAGATCTTCGTATAATAAAAACTCATGGTTATTTATTCGCTCAACAAGAGGATGACCGACAAACTGAACATTTACATTATTCTCCTTATACATTTTTTCTTCAAAAGGAAAAACAACAAGCATTTTATCTACCAGTTCTCTCACCTTCTTAACCCTGCCCGAACCCCATGCCCAAAGCTGCGGCGAGACATAATAAATAATTTTAACACCCAGTGCTTTTAATTTTTTTGCGATGCTAAGGTTAAATCCAGGGTAATCAATAAGTACAACATTCTTAATGTTTTTACTTTTTACCATCTCAATTAATTTCTTCTGTGCTTTTTTAATAAACGGAAGGTGCTTAATAACTTCAACGAATCCTAAAAAAGCCATCTGGTTTATATGGTAAGAAAGTTCCATTCCTTCTTCCTGCATTCTATCTCCGCCAATACCATAGAACAGTAAAGCTGGATCAGTTTTTTTCAGCTCTTTAATAAGCGAAGCGCCAATTAAATCTCCTGAAGCTTCTCCGGCAATTACTAAAATATTTTTTTCGTTCTTATCAGTCATTAAAAAATTTTGTTATTAATAATCCAAAGAGTTATGATAGTGGCAGAAATTAA
Source organism: uncultured Ignavibacteriales bacterium (assembly GCA_965511205.1). Taxonomy (GTDB): domain Bacteria; phylum Bacteroidota; class Ignavibacteria; order Ignavibacteriales; family Ignavibacteriaceae; genus JAZGGS01. Next base: position 9,228 of record CBEPPX010000006.1, read on the forward strand.
AATTAGTGCTTGCAATGTTCTTCTTTCTGAACGAAGCCCTTCCTTAGCTTTAAAAGTAGGTTGCACTATCTCCGGATTTTTATATGGTAATAACCTTGGCAGAAAGCGTGGTACGTTTTTAACATATTCGTTATAAAAACTGCCATAAGTTTTATGTAAATAATTTTCTTCTTGCTTAACAATAAAATGATATTGAAAAACAAAATATAGCAGCGCACCAATCAGCAGGTATGGGAAAAGAGCAAAAGACATGATGCCCAGCCCAAGGTAAATTAGAATATTTCCCATGTAAAGCGGATTTCTTGCATAGGCAAACGGACCGCTAATAACCAGGTTAGATCCACCGACTTCGTTTGTGGTTCGTGTTTCGCTTCCTGCCCAGCTAACGCCCCAAAACCTTATAAGTTCCCCAACAACAGCAACGGAAAATCCTGTTATTAAACTTACAAGTGTTGCTTCCTGGAATATTAACATAGCTACCAGGAAAGGAATGGGCGTGTAGCTGCGGTATTTAAATAACGTTGATGCCAGTTTACTCATAATGTTTATTCAATCGTGTAAGCTTCGCGTCTTTTTAATTCGGCACGATGCCGTTTCTTCAATCTTTTTTTTGAATTAAGTTCGTTTAGTCGTTTTATAACGTCGCTAAAATTTTCAAAGGGGAAATAGGTGATCCTCTCCTTTTCACAAAACTTTAACAGACCGTCTTTGGCAAAAATAAAATCGCAATAATGTATTGTTTCTTTATCGGAATTTCCATCGCCTATAAAAACAGTAAAATCGTCATCTCCGCTATGTTTAATTATATGATCCCACTTACAGTTAGCTGAACTTGTGCATCTTTCATTATAAAATGGGAACGAGGGCTTTAGTTTATTATCATCGGTTACAACAAGTTTATTTGAGTAGGCTTTAATGCTATTCAAGCCTTCGCGTTTTAATATCCTGTTTATGTAATAATCAAACCCATCACTTAAAATGATCAATTCAAATTTATTTTCTGAACAAAAATCTACAAAGTCCGAAAATCCTGCATCTACCTCAAGTGTGTCAATAAAATTATTCAAAGAATTTTTTTCAATTGTTCCAATACTTTTGCAAAGAGCTATCCAGCATTCCTTAGAAGATATCCTGTCATTCAGCAAATCATCTATGATAGAATAATTTTCTTCGTGGTTGCCAAACTTGTTGAATATTGCTTCTCCCACATCCCGAACTGTAACAGTACCGTCAAAATCAATAAATATCTTAAAGGATTTATCTCTCATTTATTTTGTAATAACCATTTTTTTAACATCAACAAAATCACCTGCTTCAAATTTGTAAAAATAAATACCCGGTTCCAGGTTATCTGCAGTAAAGTAAATTTCATTTTTCCCTTCAGGGAAGGGTTGGTTATTAATCTCATAAATATTTTCTAAGCTGCTGCTGAAGATTTTCAAACTTATTTCTGTTTCGCCGGGAAGAAAAAAACTAATTTTTGTAGAATCGCTAAAAGGATTTGGAATATTTTGTGCTACTATAATTTCTGAAGACACGCGGAAATAGATTACTCTGGTTATATCAGTATTAAGCTCCTTGCCCTCAACATTCTTTTGTGTAATCCTGTAGTAATGGGTTCCATTTTCTCCTGGAAAATCAGTTACATTATATTTTTTTACACCTTCACCAATAGAGTTGTTTATGCTATCTACCAACCTCCACTGGGATATAGTGCTATCCGATTGACTCATTCTTTCAATTAAGTAATAAGTTGAATCTTCTTCATTTGCAGAATGCCATGAAATATTAACCGAGTCTTCTATAATATCAGCAGAAAAACCAACTAACTGCGAAACAAAAGTTCCCGTGCTAAAGATCCTTTGTCCGTAAATTCCATAAGCACCATCTCTTTTATCTTTAAAAACAAAAACTGCTCCTTCGCTATTATCCGGAAGCAACGAGAGATAACTTTTATGAGAATTAAAATACGTGCCAATTCCCAACTCACCCATTCCCCAAAGCTTTTCACCATCTGCTGAAAGTCGCTGAGCATGAATATCTGCATAAACAGAATCCGATTTTTTTTGAAACCATGTCGCTATAATTCCATCTTTATCATCAATTATCATTCTTTGCCCAAACTGTATTCCTGCAGAATCAGTTAAAGATAAATCTTCAACCCAGTATTTTACACCATTCGAATTAAATCTTTGTAGGAAAACCTGCTGGTTGTTTTCCAGTTTGTTGGTCCAGCTAACAAAAATATTTTTGTCATTGATACAAGCTTGCAGATTTGTCTTGCTTCCTTTAGAATAACTTACTTCTCTGCCGTAAATTCCCCATAGAGTCTTTTCATCATCATTGATTAGCTGGTGATACAAAATCTTTTCTTCGCCTTGCTGCTGCCAGATAAGGTAAGCTTTATTGTGTTCGTAGCTATAAACTCTATAACTGAGAACATTTTTTTTAGGATCGGAAATGGTTATCACATTTCTTTCTGAATTTGAAAGTTTCAGCGAATCTAAATGCAAACCTCTTAAAACACTTTTACCGCTAACATTTTCAAGCCAGAAGGAAAATATTCCATTACTATCATCATTAAGAATAGAAGTGCTGCTCTTCCTGTTGTTTGATCTGTAAATAAGAGAATCACCCGGACTTTTAATTATCTCCCCTTCGGCACTAATTTTTTTAAAGCCAACAAGATAATCTCCAATGAATCCAGGTTCTTTTGATAAATAAGAAACGAATGAGTTCCCTTTTGAATCAACATGCAAAGAATAGTTTACCAGTTCATTATCCGAATCGGTTATCTGCAGCCCGTTATTATTCCAGAGAAGTTGCCCGTTTGGCGCAACCCGCTGAACAAATAGTTCCTGCTCGCCTTGGTTCGATTCTCCCTGCCAGATAATAACCGAGGTATTTTGGATGCATTGAACCGATAGAGGATTCATTTGCTGCCCGCCTGCTGTTGAAATATTTTTTCCATCTGCTCTAAGAGTCGGTTTTCCTTTTGTATTGAAGTGAAGAAAGTAGACTTTATCAGTTCCCATCCTATCATCCTGCCAAACAATATATCCACCGCCCAGCCCGTCTGTTACAGCAGAAATGTTCTGCGGGTTGCTTCCGTTTAAAACCAGTTTAGTATTTAAACCCGGATCGTTTACCCACTGTGCACTAGTATTAAAGAGCAAAGAGAGAAAGCAAAAAAGAATAACTATCAATCCATTATTAGAAATAAAAAAGAGCTGAGAAGAATTACTATGCAATTAAATCCTCGTTAAACTGAACACTAACCAGTTTCGAAATTCCTTCTTCCTGCATTGTAACTCCGTAAAGAGTTTTTGCAGATTCCATGGTTCTTTTGTTATGTGTAACTACAATAAACTGGGTCTCTCTACTAAAGTCTCTTAAAATATTCGTAAACCTGTCAATATTAGCGTCATCAAGTGGTGCATCAATTTCATCCAAAATACAAAACGGACTTGGCTTAACCAGATAAATTGCAAACAGCAGTGCTATTGCTGTTAGGGTTTTTTCACCTCCGGATAATAAATCAATTGATGTGGGTCTTTTCCCCTTTGGTTTTGCGGTTATTTCAATTTTAGCTTCCAACGGGTCTGTATCTTTTTCAAGCTGAAGATCAGCTTCATCGCCGGGATCAAAAAGAATACGGAATACTTTGATAAAATTTTCACGTATGCTATTAAACGTTTCTAAAAATTGTGCCTGGGCAGTGTGGTTTATTTCATCAATCGTTTTAATTATATCTTTTTCAGATTCAACCAGGTCATCCCGCTGCTTAATTAAAAATTCCATCCTGCTCCTCTCCTCCTCAAACTCTGAATATGCAAGAAGGTTAATAGGACCAAGGTTACGAATTTTCACTTTAAGATTGTGTACTTCTTCCCTGTTCTCTTTAAAATTGAATGAATCAAGATCATCAAATGATTTTTGCTCAATTGTAAGTGAGTAATTTTCATCAATCTGTTCGATGAGATTTTCTTTTTTGATCTTTATTTCATTCAGTTTTATATCAGCATCTCTAATGGAATCCAACACTATTTCTTTATCATTAATGTTTTTTCTCTGCTCTTTTTCGAGAGCGGTTATTTTTTCTTTAAGATTATTGTAGTCGTTCTCAATTTCAATTTCTTCTTTCCTTAGTTCATCTTTTTTAGACTCAAGTTCCTTGTAAACTAATTCCTTTTCTTCAGCAGTAATTTTAATTGAGCTTATTTCATCACCTGCAGACTGAATGTCAATTTCTCTTTTGGAAATTGTATTATTTATAGTTTCAATATTATCCCCTGCCTGCTTGATGAAATTCTCTAAGCTTTTTATCTCGCCTAAATATCTTTCAAGTTCAAGGTTTAAAAGATTGCTTCTTGAAATTATAGAGTTATGGTCTTCTTCATATTTATTAAATTCCTCCTCCAGCCGCATTTTAAGCAGGTCTCCCTCACTCTTTTCCTCATATAACTCTTCAAGCTCACCAGAAAGTTCTACTCTATTATTATCAATTTTATTAGCTGATGCAGCCAGTTCCTTTATAAGGGTGTGTGTGTTCTCTATTTCGTCATCAGCTCTGCTCTTTTCAAACTCAAATTGTGCAACCTGCTTTTCGATGTTAGCAAGATCGTTAACCAGCATTTTTCCTTCTTCAGAAAGTAAGCGAAAATCAATCTGGTTTATCTTTTCTTCCTGCATTTTTATTTTTAATGAAAGCTCCTCAAGTTCTTTCTTTTTTTCCGGAAGTTTATCTTTTAATTCACCTATCAATTGTTTTTTACCGAAGAGTGAGTCATCAACTTTAGGGGGAGCGCCGCTTTCAATTATTCCTGAACTGTCTGCGTAATCGCCGGAGAGAGTGGTAAAACTAAAGCCGGTGTGTTTTAATGAAAGCTGAACAGCCGTTTCCAGATTATTAACTACAGCAGATTGTCTTAAAATTTTATCAAAGAACAGGTTCCATCTTTCATCTGTTTTTATAAGTGGCGAAGTCCAGCTAACAAAGCCATCAGAATTTTCAATTTTCTTTTTTCTGCCATTGCTAAAGAATTCAATTATCTTTTCACTAAATTTTTTCTTATCAGCATTATCATTATTCAGCAGATAAAACGAAGCCCGACCGAGATCATTTTCTTTTAGCGATTTAATTCCTTCCTTCAGATCGGTTAAGGAGAAGACAAGGATATTGTTAAGATTATTTCTTAGAGCCGCTTCTACTGCAAGCCGGTAATCTTCATCGGTATTGCCAACGTTTGCGAGCAATGCTATTTCGTTTTTAGCCCAATCATTATTTTCGAAAAGAAATTTTGTGCCTTTAGAAACACCTTCAAGATTTTCAACCAGATTTTGAACAAATATTATTTTATCTTCCAAACCGTTAATAAGAGCTTTAAGTTCCAGTTCGGATTCTCTAAGCTTATTAAGTCCGCTTTCCAGTTCCTCTTTTTCAATAAGCTTCTTCGTATAGTTTGATTCTGCCTCTTCCAATTTTTTTTTAGCCGAATCTCTCTCCCCAGTCAGGTTTTCAATAAAACCAACTGTTTTTGCAACATCGTTTGTAAGCTGCAAGATTTTATTATTTAACCTGGTTATCTCTTCATTCTTAGCATTTAGCGCATGCTGAGTGTTGGATAGCAGGTTTTCCTGGTCGCTTAGTTCCTTTAACTTAGTTACAGCTATATCCGAATGAGCTTTTAATTTTTCTCTTTTTTCTTCTAAGTGTTCTTTATACTCTTTTTCTTTTCCCACAATTAGCTGTTGTTCCACTTGCTTTAAGCGGCTATTCTCTCTTGTTTCTTCTATATTAAGGTTTTTACCTTCAATACTCTTAGCTGTTTCTTCCAGTTGAGTTTTTAGTTCACCAAGTTCTTTAGTGTACCTGTCACTATTAGCTAGCAGTGAGTTTATTCTTTCATTAGAAATTGAAATGATATTTTTTACATTGTAAGCTTTTTCAGTGTAGTCAGCTACTTCATCACGTTTTTGTTTCAGTTTGATTTCGGCACTGCCCAAATCATTTTTAAAGAATTCAAGCTCATCGGTACTTTTAGCAATGTTTGATTCAAGCTGATTTTTGCTCTGCTGATTTTCTTCTCTAAGTTTATTTGCCTCTGCTGTTTGAATTGAAAACAGGTACATTTCCCTTTCAGCTAAATCGAGTTCATTCTCACGCAATGTAGTTGAAAGGTTGTTATACCTATCGGCTTTTTTTGCTTGTCTCTCCAGCGAGCTTACCTTTTTGCTAACCTCCGAAACAATATCATTTACTCTGGTTAAATCGCTTTTAACCTCATCAAGTTTTCTAAGTGCAAGTCTTCTTCTTAATTTATATTTATTAACCCCGGCAGCTTCCTCGAACATAGTTCTTCGTTCTTCAGCTTTATTGCTAAGAATTGTTTCAACCATTTTAAGTTCGATAACAGAATAGGCATTTGCGCCAATACCTGTATCCATAAAAAGGTTAACTATATCCTTAAGCCGGCAAAGGTTTTTATTAAGAAGGTATTCGCTTTCGCCGGAACGGAAAATTCTGCGTGTAATTGTTATATCGGTATATTCAGTTGGTAGGATTCCTTTGGTATTTTCTATTGTAAGCGATACTTCTGACATTCCCATCGGCTTACGGTTTGTCGTACCGTTAAAGATAACGTTCTCCATCTTATCGCTGCGTAAGGCACTGCTCTTCTGTTCACCAAGACACCAGCGAATAGCATCTACAATATTTGTTTTACCACAGCCGTTGGGTCCAACTATGGATGTTACTCCTTCACTAAAATCAATAGTAGTTTTTTGTGCAAAAGATTTAAAACCAAATATTTCTAATTTTGACAGATACAAATTCTAACCTAAAACATTAAACTGCTTAAGAGTAAATAATAAATACTGTACGGCTGAGTTTTCAACTTCGAAGTAAAATAAAATCCCACCGAAAAACACTATCAGGGTGATCGTGCAGTAAAAATAGACGCTTCCCGGGCTTGCATCGAATATAACATAGATGCCCTTCATAAGACGGTATAAAATCCAGAAGGAAACTACTATCAATCCTATATAGATATAATTATTAATAATATCGGCTGCTAAAACCCTGTAAAGTATTATTCCTATAGGTATTAAAAGTACAATTGGAAGAAATGACCAGATAAGAGTAAAGTATATACTGGAAATGTAAACACGGGTTCTTACAAATAAGGAAGCAGCTTTGACTATTAATGATGAAATAATGATAAGAATTATACCAATCAGCGACAACCATATTAATGATATAAACGGATGCCATGCAAGATAGTTTACTACCTTTATAATTACGGGGCTACCAAATGACAACAATAATCGCTCAAGTAAAAAATTTTCTTTAAAATAAAAAAGCATATTGCAAATTATAAGTGACATAATTGTAGCTATTATGATTCCCAAAAATGTTGAGTGGAATGCAGAAATAATTCTCTGGTCTCTCACATCGGCAAAAAAGTTGTATGGTCTTAATAAAGCTCTTGACGCATCTTCACGGAATTTTTTCCCCGAGTTAACTAAAATTCCCATAAAGAGAGCAAGTATTAATCCGAAAACTATAAATACCATCGGGGCATCATCTTTTTTGCTTCCAATTGGTATAGTAACTTTTTCAAGATTGTTAAGCTTGGAATGAACCACCTTATACGTAAGCCGGTTTGTACTTCTATCTTCTCCAACTATTCCTATGTTATATAAATTTTCTTCATTATAACCGGATAAGAGCGAAGAGTAATCACCCCTGAAATCGATCATAGTATTTAAAAAGAAACCTGCAAGTTCGTTTCCAATAGAATAATCTATCAAATCTTCAAAATATTTTGCCTGCGCTTCGTAAGAATGCTCGTTAACGTAACCGTCTGTGTTACCTATATTAACAGGGTATGTCGCTTCGGTAATAAGAATTCTTCCCTTACCAATATCGTTTTGTGGCAGCTCAATTACCGTTGAAAGATCAGAAGGTGAAGTGTTTACAAGTTCTAAACCGTAAAGATCTAAATTATCAATTAATGAAAGATTTTCTTTTCCAAAAGAAGCATAAGTAATTAAATCAGATTTTTCCTTTACAAGGGTTGCAAGATTACTAATAATAGATATATGCGATTCTAATTCAGCCAGGTAAGTGCCTCCGAATCCAAGAGCAACTACAGCAGGATATTTTTCGTACGCAGCAATATAATGCGTAACAAAACCTCTGCACCTTGTAAGAAAATTTTGATCCTGTGCAACACCGGAAGGTATAATGCTGCCGGGCAATTCAACAAATGCCAGCAACCCATACTGTACACAAAGTTTTAGATAATAAGGATGCGGAACAAATTTGGAAAACCTAACGCTGTTAAAACCAGCTTCTTTAATAAGGATTATATCCGTTTCCATCATATCGTAGGTTGTCAATTTACCATAATGAGTGTTAGACGGAATATAAGTTACACCGTTAAACTGAAACCTTTTATTATTTAAAACAATAGAATCTTGCAAGACTTTAAAAGTAAAAACAGCAAAGGAATTGTGCGTTACATCAATTAACTTCTCATCCTGCCAAACTTCACATCTGCTGAGATATGTCTTCGGGTTTTCCGGAGACCAAATTTCCGACGAGTTAAGCTCTGCTATTTGTTCTAAATAAATTTCCTTATTTCTTTCAACGGAAAAATCATAATCAGGCAGCTCTTTAATTATATTTCCATTTTGATCAAGAAGGGAACTTTTCAATGTAAAATTCACTGAGCGGTTACTTGTATCGCGCACCACCCTGAACCGACTGTTGTTAACGCTTATTTTAATATTAACCTTTGCGTTTGTAAGCTTTTCATTCAACTCACATTTAATTACGGAATTAACAATAGAAACTGAAGGTTTAAGGTGAATAAACACATCGTTTGTTATACCACCATAATTCTTTGGAAATAAAAATCTTTGCTTAAGTGGAATAGTGTTTTCAGAATCAAGTTTATAGAGCAGCTTTACTGTAAGAATATTTTTATCATCAGCATTAACTATGTCCCGCGGAAGATCAATCGTAAACGGATATTCTCCTCCGCCATGCCTGTAAATGATAATATCATTAACTGAAATATCAGCTGCATAGTTCAGTCCGAAGAAAACAATTTCCAAAACATTGTTGAGTATCTCTTCTTTCGTTAGCTTAAAATTCTTTTCAAAGATAAACTCCCCGGTTCCCTCAAAAATAGACGGAACACCAACCGAAACTTTATTTTCTTCTTCACCAATTGAAGCAACACTCCATTTTCCGTTGAGCGGAATGATTGACCTCGTCGCAGTAATATCAAAAAAGAGATTGTCGGTAGACCTAATTTTGTAATCCGGTAATTCCCTAAAAATTACCTGCCCAAAAGCTGTACTTTTAAGAACGATGAATAAACATAAGATAAAAAGTAACTTGTATTTAAGAATTGTCATTCAGTATTGGAAATAGTTGATTTTGCTTATAAAACTTACAAATATACTAACGAAACGATGCGAAATCAATGCGAAAACACGTTTTTACGCAGTTAATTGTAAAGGTATGATTTTTTGTAACTCTCTGCTTTTTAAAAAGTTACACGGCTGCAATTATACCAAGGAATGAATCGGCTTTGAGGCATGCACCGCCCACCAAAGCCCCGTCAATATCTTTTTTAGATAATAGCTCACCGGCATTATCCGGTTTTACACTTCCGCCATATTGAATTACCAAATTATCAGCCACATCTTCAGAAAAATTTTCTACAATAAGTTCTCTTATGGCTGCGTGAACTTCCTGCGCCTGTTCTGGTGTTGCTGTTTTTCCAGTCCCAATTGCCCACACAGGTTCATAAGCAATTATTATTTCGGAAAGCTGTGCCGGGGTAATATCTTTTAGCCCAGTTAATATCTGATTTTTAACAACCTCCATAGTTGTACCATTTTCTCTTTGCTTAAGCAATTCACCTACACAAAAAATCGGTTTTAAACTATGCTCAAGTGCCTTCTTTATCTTTTTATTAATTACTTCATCCGGTTCACCAAAAACGGTTCGTCTTTCAGAGTGTCCAATAATAACGTATTCGCAGCCAACCGATTTTAGCATAGATGTAGAAATTTCTCCAGTGAACGCACCGCTATCCTCAAAATATAGATTTTGTGCACCTAGCTTAACAGGTGTACTTTTAATAAGCGAAGAAACTTCGTTGAGAGATGTAAATGGCGGACACACAATCACATCACACTTCCTATCATTACCAAGACCATTAATAATTTTTGAAACAAGATCCTGCGATTCGTTTAGATCATTATTCATTTTCCAGTTTCCGGCAATTACTTTTTTACGCATTATAACCTCTATTTTAGATTTTTAAAATTCTGAGAGCAAATTACTAAATCACTTCGTGTACATCAATTTTCTATTTTAAATAATAAAATTTGTGATGAGGATAAAATATTTTACTTTTCATTTACATTTTTAATTTGATTCCAATTTGAAAAGAAAAAATATTCCCCGGCAAGTA
>CBEPPX010000007.1:0-18570 GCA_965511205.1 uncultured Ignavibacteriales bacterium
ATTATTCTCCTCCTTGTTGTGATTAATTTGAAACCGGTTGAAATTACAAAAAGATTGTAACTATCTGCTAAAAATAAATTGTTAATATTACTATATCAAATAAGGATTTTGCAAAACAACCTCAGTAATTAGTAATCTGTTTATTAAGACTGTAATATAGAATACAATTTCTATCTGCTATTATTTTAATATTTACCTTATTATTAATTAATCGTACTTAATAGAAAAACTTAACTCACGCGATTAATTATTATCAAACTCAGTTTTTATATGCATAAATATTCCATAATTATTCCTACTTTAAATGAAGAAGAATTTCTTCCGCGAGTTTTAACAAATCTGCAAAAATTTACTGAAGAGATAGAGATTATTATTTCTGATGGCGGCAGTACTGATAATACCATAAAGATTGCTAAAAACCTGGGCGCTAAAGTGTGTAGTAGTAAGAAAGGAAAAGGTATGCAATTGAACAGGGCAGCAAAGAGATCAAACGGCGAAGTGTTAATATTTCTTCACGCAGATACTTTTTTACCCGATGATGCTCTTCATTTAATTAACATATTTTTCTTCAATGGTAAAATTGATATTGCCACGTTTAAAATGAAGTTTGATTCAGAAAATTTATTAATGAAAATATATTCTTGGTTTACAAGGTTTGATTCGATTTTTACGACTTTTGGAGACCAGGTAATTGTTGTGCGCAGGAATTTTTTTAATGAACTTGGCGGATTTCCGAACCTGCCAATTTTTGAAGATGTTGAGTTTTTTAGAAAAGCCAGAAAATTAAAAACTATTTATAAGCTGCCATCGTTTGCTACCACCTCAGCCAGGCGTTTTGAAAAAAGAGGAATTCTTAAAACACAATTGTTGAACGGATTTTATATACTGAGTTATTTTGCAGGAAAAAATCCGGATAATATTTATAGCAAATATTTTAAGGATTGATCAATATGAAAATAATATTTCTCTCAATATTGTTCTTTTTATCTTATAATATAACCTTTGCTCAAAGCGTAAATGATCAGCACTCATTATTCACACAAATTCTGCAAGATAATGTTAGTAATGGGCTGGTTAAGTACAATAAATTAAAAGATGATGTGCGCTTAGATAAGTATATAGAACAGCTTGAAAATACCAACCCACAAAAAATTGTAAATGAAAAAAACCGTCTCGCCTTTTGGATTAATGCGTACAATGCATACACTTTAAAATTTATAATTGATGAATACCCGGTGGAAAGCATAAACGATTTACATTGGGGCGGATTGTACCTTGGATCATTACTTGGAACCACAATTTGGGATGATGAAAAAATAATTATTAACGGAACTGAATTATCTCTTAATAATATTGAGCATGATATCATTCGTAAAAAGTTTAATGAAGAAAGAATCCATTTTGCGCTGGTATGTGCTTCGATTAGCTGTCCGCCCTTGCGGAATGAGGCTTACGAAGGATATAAATTAGAAAATCAATTAAACGAACAGGCTGAATTATTTTTTAATGATGTAACAAAAAATAAATTTAATAAAAAAACCCGAACTGCATCCCTTTCAAAAATTCTAAGCTGGTACGAAAACGATTTCGGCGAGAACGAACAGGCAATGCTTAATTATATTGCCCGGTTTATTGATGAGGATATTGCTGAAGATTTAAAAAATAATTTATTGAAGTGGAATATTAAATATTTGCCCTATAATTGGGATTTAAATGAATATTGATGGCTAGCTACTTAATCTTTATCGAGAAAAACTGAATACCCGAACACACTTACAGGTTAACTAAAGCCCTCCGCCAAACACTTTTGCCAGCTCAATTTCGTAACCATTAGGATCTTTAATATAAATTGAGCTCGACCTTTCCCATTCAAGCGGTCCTCCGTAATAAACTTCGATGTCAAGATCCGTACATTTTTGCAAAACATCCTTGTAGTTTTTTACATGAATTCCAAAATGATTGAAACCATTTTTTTCAAAATGATCAAACTCATTTTTCTGGTATAAGCAAAGTTTAACATGCTCGTTCCCAATTATCTTCGAACTTTCTTCAGGCTGCTCTTTAAGTACATTAAAACCAAAAAGCTTATTATAAAATTCTACTGTTTGATCCAGGTTTTTTACATCCAAATTCAGATGATCAATTCCCATTGCATTCAAAATCATATTTTCTCCAGAAAGTAAGTAATAAAAAATACTATTAACTTAAATAAACTAAGCTTAACCCCTCTTATCTGCAGCTGCTTGTACAACTGTTATCTTTTTTTCGTTAAGATTACGAACCATGTTGTGGAATTTTTCTTCAGCATTTTCACCCATTAAAAGATGCAAACCAAGAGGGTAAGGCTTCCGGCTTTTCATTTTTGTTACAGTTTCAGTAAACCAATTTTTCGATGGCTCCGTTATATCTTCCCAATAATTTATTTTGAAGTCTAGAGATTCCAATAAAATTTTTGTTTCATTCTGCCCGGTTAAATAATCTGTTGAAGAATCTTCAGCCCAGGGGACAGGGTAAAAAACTTTTTCTTCCATTCCTGTAAACACATCGTAAAATATTAATTTCCCATCCGGCTTAAGCACTCTGTAAATTTCCTGGTAAAGTTGCTGTTTATTTTCAACATTCATTTGGACATGCTCGCTCCACACAATGTCAAAGCTTTCCTTTTCAAAAGGAAGATCAATTGAGTCTGCATGATAGAATTCAGTTTTATTTTCAAGCTTTAGTAGTTCCGATAATTCAGCAGCAACATTACAGTATTCCCCGGTAATATCGACACCCGTAACAAAACATCCATAGTTACTTGCAAGGAACCTTGCAGAGCCGCCGATGCCACATCCAATATCCAGAATTTTACAACCAGGTTTTATTTTAATTAGGCTGGCAAGTTCTTTAGTCGCTTCAATACCACGGATGTGAAATGAATCTACAGGAGCTAAATCTTTAATTGTTAAATTATTTATATCCTTACCGGCTGCTTTAAGAGCTTTAAGAATAGATGAGAAGAGGTTAGTGGTGGTGTAATAACGTTCTGTTAAACTTTTATTGACACTCATATCTTTTTCATTAGTATGAATTAAATTAAGATAAATAACTTAACAGAATTATTTTATGATTCGTTGCAGGTTCCCTTGACGCAATCTACTTATATTAAACCCATCCTCTTAGCTTACTTGCCTGTGCAACCCGGGCAACACCAACAAGCATTGCAGCTAAACGCGGATGTACCTTTTTCTCCTTTATAGCTTCCTGCACTCTCTTGTAGGCGAGAGTTAGTTTTTTATCCAATTGTTTGTGTACCTCCTCTTCTTCCCAAAAATAGAGAGATTTATCCTGTACCATTTCGAAGTAAGATACAATTACTCCACCGGCGCTTGCAAGGATATCGGGGATTACATAAGCACCGTTTTTATGAAGAATGATATCAGCTTCGGGAGTTGTAGGACCGTTCGCAAGCTCACAAACCACGCGTGCTTTTATATTTTTTACATTTTTACTGTGGATTGCATTTTCCAGTGCTGCGGGATATAATATTTCTACATCAAGCTCTAACAGCTTGTCATGCGGTATTTGTTTTGAACCAGGGAAATTTAGTACTGCACCGGTTTTAAGTTTGTGATGAACTAATTCTTCAGGATGAAAGCCATCAGGGTTATATATTGCACCTCTTGAATCGCTTACAGCTACAAGCTTACCTCCACCCAGCATTTCAGGGTGAAGGAGTGCTGCTCTTTGTCCTGCATCACCAAAGCCCTGTATAGCATATCCTTTTGTTGGGTCGAATCCTAAAGCTTTACAAGCTTCCCTTACCGTAATTATGCCGCCTCGTGCAGTTGCATCCCTTCTTCCTTCTGTTCCACCAACCTGTAGAGGTTTATCAGTAAATACACCGGGGCTATGATTCCAATTAATTTTTTCATATTCGTCCATCATCCATGCCATCGTTTGCGGGTTTGTATAAACATCGGTTGCAGGTATATCTCTATCTACGCCAAGCAGTGGAGAGATAGCTCTTACATAATGCCTGGAAATTCTTTCCAGTTCCCTCTCGCTCATGGATTTAGGATCGCAGCAAATGCCGCCTTTACTACCGCCAAGCGGAAGATCAACTACTGCAGTTTTCCATGTCATCCAGCTAGCAAGTGCACGGATTGTATCCACTGTTTCTTCGGGGTGAAAGCGGATACCCCCTTTTGCAGGTCCCCTAGAAGTATTATACTGAATTCGGTATGCCTGGAAAATTTTAGTTTCGCCGCTATCCATTTTTAATGGAATAGTAAAACTTGTTTCAAGTTGAGGAACACTTAAAAACTTAGTTGTTGCTTCATCAAGATTTAAGATTTTTGCAGCTTCCAGGATTTGCTGTTGTGCAACACGGAATGAATTATATGATTGCATACTTAATCTTCCTTATGCTTTGATTTATCATCAATAGGTGGTTTTAGTTTTGTCTCAGCATAAACATCGAGGATTATCCTGTACCAGCATTTTTTGCAAACGAGAGCTCTATCCGTTGCCAAAAGCACTTGCTGCCAGGGCGTTAGCCCATTGCCACAGTGCGGACAGGTAGAGGGTACAGGTTGGTTTTTTGTAGATTTATCTTGTTCCAATGTTCTGCTCCGGTTTAATTATTATTCCCTCATTTTCATGCCCATTCATTTTAATTATAACAGGATGATTAAACCTTATATGTTTTGTAAAAGTTTTACTCTCCACGGTTTCCTGTTTAAGCAGCCAGTCCCAATCAACAAAATCATCAGCTTGAAGAGAACTGACAGTGAAGTAACCGATCATAAAAGAAGTTATGTTCTGGAAAAAATGAGAGCCCTGCGAGGGTTCAACAGCAAGGTCTTTAAAACTTGTTTCCACAATTACTTTTGCACCGGCAATCTGATCCCAGTTTACCGGGATGCCCAGCCAGGGATCGAGAGAACCCCATCTTCCCACTCCAACCAGTAGATATGGTTTTTTTTCTTTTATTAATTGCGTGTTAAAGGAAGCAACTTCTGCAGCAACTTCTTTACTTTTAGCCCTTTCAAAGAGATTATAATCCACTACAATTGCATCGTGAATGTTGTTTATAATTCCGTTACCAAGTACACGGCTGCTCTGGCAAATAAGTTTTTCTTTTTTAACCTTTTCAATTTTAAGGTCTTCAAAATCGTGACTAACAACAAGGGGTCTTATTTGGAGCAAACCAAATTCTTTCTTCTTGCCGGGTACTGTTGGCATCTTAACAGCAAATTCCATTTCAATAGCAGTTCCCATTCCCCAGTTACCCATCTCCAGCAGCAACTCTAAAATATTAGAAAGAGGAAACATTTTGTTTCTTAATACTGGTCCGAATGTTACAATCCTTTGTCCCTTCCTCGATAGTCCATCGTAAATAGCATCGTTATCTGGAATGTAAGTGGACCCAACATAATTAAGAGATCCATCTGCTTCAGCAATTTCGAGCCCGAAGTGTTTTACAAGTTTATCATAAGTAACATTTCCAAAATCTGTTTTTTCATCTAACTGAAGTGCAAAGAATCCCAGTTGGCTGTTCTTTAATGATTCCTTTACAGAATAAAACTGAATTAGGTCATCAGGATATTTTGGACAGAATCTTACAGTGTTACCACCCTCAACAACCATTTTACCCAATCCAAGGGCAACAGATACAATTCCATCTGTAGGTTTTTGAGGTGGAAGAGGATAAAAATTGAATGATTTTGCTACCCCAGAAAATTCAGGATAAAACCTGTTGTTATGAATATTACCTACCATTTTTTGAATTATAACTGCCATCTTCTCTTCTTCTGAACGGTAGGCAGTAATCTTAATGTAGTTTTTTGCACCCTGGTAAAATGTAGAAGCATAAACTCTTTTTATTGTTGTAAGAAGGTCATTCAATCGTATTAGCGAATTCGAGTTGTTATTAGGGATCATGTATGTTTGATAAACACCTGCAAACGGATGGTACTGCGAATCTTCCAGCAAGCTTGATGAACGCACAGCAAGCGGTGTATTAATAAGATCGAGGAAAGCTGCTAATTCACCAAGAATTTCTTCAGGAAATTTTGATGCGTCTAAAAAACGTTTGGTTATTTCTTCGTCATCATCAGATTCTAAAGCAAACTTTCTCAGGCTATTCATCTCAAGAAAATCATCAAAAACATGGGTTCCAAGAACAACTGCGGGTGGTACAGCTACCTGTACATCTTCAAACTGATCACTGATTTCATAATTGTTAATTAAGGTATTTACAAAACCTAATCCTCTGGCTTTGCCGCCAAGTGATCCGCCGCCTATCCGTGCAAAGCTGCTTTCGGGATCGAAAGTTTCCTTTGTAAAATCTGCAATAATTCCCCTTTGTCTCAATAGTCTGTAATCGTGGAGCGCACTTACGAGATAATCTCTTAAAGCTTCTAACGAAGGGTAGTCGGAAACTTTTCGTGGTCTTAACTGGTGAGCCAGCCAGAATTCTGTGCGTGCTTTAAGCCAGTTAGAAAAATGATTTTTTGAAGCATGAAACATTATACAATCTGGCGGAACAATTTTTAGTTTTTCTTCCAGGTCTCTTAAGTTTTCTGCCCGGTCAACTTCACTGCCATCAGGTGTTCTGAAAACAAAATCTCCAAACCCGAAATGACGATTCATAAAATTTTGAAGTTCTAAAATTAAAGTAGGAGAATCTTTTAATAGAAATGCAGTTCCTGCTTCTTTAGCAGCAGTTTCTACTTCTGCATTATTTGAAGTAAGCAGTATTGGTATATCGCTCACTTCATCTTTAACAGAATTAGCAAGTTTAAGACCGGCTGAATCATCGAGTTTGCCGTTGCGTGGAAAAGCAATATCTGAAATTATACCAAGCACAAGTTCTTTATATTTTTCAAAATATTCCCACGCTTCTTCGTATGAAGAGCAGAGTAATATTTTTGGTCGTGCTCGCATTCTTAAATACTTATGTGAAAGATTTATTCCTTCTGAAATAAGGCGCTGGCTTTGCTTTAGTATCTCCGTATAAATTATAGGCAATAGGGCAGAGTAGTAACGTTCGTTGTCCTCAATAAAAATTACATTTTGAACACCAACTATCTTACTGTCGTGTTCAACATTCAACCTGTCTTCAATGTATTTAATAATTCCAATGAGTATTCTAAAATCGCCGGTCCATATAAAAACTTTATCGAAGACTGAACTTTCGGAGTTTTCTAAAAGTGCTTTCAGTTCCCGGTTATCGTGCCCAAGAAGGACTATGGGAATATTAAGACCCGCTTCCTTAACCAGCTTTGCAAAACCGAGCGCTGTCATATCTTCAATATGCATGGTGGTAATTATCAGGTCGAACCTGCCTTCTTCCTTAACGCGCTTCACCGCATCCTGTCCGCTGGAAACTCTTGTTAATTCGGGAGAGTGACTGAGGTTTAATCCTTGGTACTCGTTGCGTATCAGTTCATACAATCTTCCGTCTTCCTCGAAAAGGTAAAGATCGTAAAGACTGGAAACAAGCAGGATGTTTGAAATTCTAAGGCGCATTAGGTTCTGGAAACCCTGGAAACGGTTTCCGTAACCATGCTCAACCCAGCGTGCTTCCGGATTACTCTTTGTTTCTTGTTTGTAATCCATTTTAATTTTTTAGTTAAAAACTAATTACTAATATATTAAGAATTTTTGCCGTTCGGAATTCAGTTAATTTGTATCTATCACAAACTATCCTTTTAAAAACAAAAAGGCGAAGCAGAATAGAAAAGGAGGAGTTCTGCTTCGCCACTGGAATGGTGACTAATGAGGAAATTCTATATATCAGTCATCAGAGAAAAAAGTGCATAAATTAAACAACACCTTGATCGATCATTGCATCGGCAACTTTAAGGAAACCGCCAATGTTTGCACCGTTAACATAATTACCAGGTGTACCGAATCTATCTGCTGTTTCAACACATGTTTTATGAATACTCTTCATTATAAGTTGAAGCCGGGCATCAACTTCTTCTCTTGTCCATGGTAATCTCTGGCTGTTTTGAGACATTTCGAGTCCTGATACCGCAACGCCACCTGCATTAGCAGCTTTACCAGGTCCGTAAAGAATACCTTTATCTAAGAAGAGATTTACACCATCTTGAGTAGTAGGCATATTTGCTCCTTCACTAACAACATAAACACCGTTATCAAGTAGGTTCTGCGCGTCTTTGGTATTTATTTCGTTTTGCGTTGCACTCGGGAATGCACAGTCAGCTTTATGATTCCACAACGGATTAAACTCACCATCAGCTTCTATCTGTGCGTAAACTGCTTTCTTATACTTGTCGGTGTATTCTTTAATTCTTCCGCGGCGCACGTTTTTCAATTCCATAATGTAAGCTAGTTTTTTCCTGTCAATACCCTCTTCATCATAAATGTAACCATTGGAATCGGAAAGTGTTACAACTTTTCCGCCAAGATCAAGTATTTTTTCGGTTGTATATTGTGCTACGTTACCGCTTCCTGAAACAAGGCAGGTTTTTCCCTCAAGAGTTTCATTTTTTGATCCCAGCATTTCTGCAGCAAAATAAACTGCACCGTAACCTGTAGCTTCAGGGCGAATAAGAGAACCACCCCAATTTAGACCTTTACCTGTAAGTACGCCGGTAAATTCATTTTTTAATTTTTTATACTGACCAAACATGTAACCGATCTCTCTGCCACCCACACCAATATCGCCTGCAGGTACATCTGTATTTGGACCGATATGGCGGAATAACTCACTCATAAATGCCTGGCAGAAACGCATAATTTTAAGATCACTTTTCCCTTTTGGATCGAAATCGGAACCGCCTTTACCACCGCCCATAGGCAGGGTTGTAAGTGCATTTTTAAATACCTGTTCGAAGGCAAGAAACTTCAATATGCCAAGGTTAACAGATGGATGGAAACGCAATCCGCCTTTGTAAGGACCAATAGCGCTGTTCATCTCTATCCTGTAACCAAGGTTAACATTTACTTCACCCTGGTCATCTACCCAGGGAACGCGAAACATAATAACTCTTTCAGGTTCAATAATTCTTTCTAGAACTTTAGCTGAACGGTATTCAGGATGTCTATCCAGAACTATACTTAGTGAATCAGCAACTTCTTCAACTGCCTGGTGAAATTCCGGTTGGGCGGGATGTTTTGCTTTTACTTCTGCCATTAAACTTTTTACATAATCAGACATACAATTACTCCTTTTTATTTTAGAACATTTATGTAGATGATAAAAATCATTTACTTGTATAATTATTGTTAGTATGTAGGTTAAAGCTAAATGTTTTAGAAATTAAGGTGTATAATTAAAATTGTGAAAAGCTTGTAACAATTATTATTACAAGATACTATTAGGAATGTAAAACAGATGAATCTAAGTAAGTTTAAGAAATGCCCGGTTTGGTAATAATTCCTTTATTTAGATGACCGTTTATTCTTACCGAGATTGGTTTTTCAAAGCGTAAGTGTCTTGTGAATTTCATCTCATTTACAGGAACTTGCTTGTTGAGCCAACCCCAATCGATAAAACCAATTTTGCTGGAAGAACCAACAGTAAAGTAACCAACCCTGAAGGAAGTAATATTCTGAAAAAAATGTGTTCCCTGTGAGGGTTCAACATTAAAATCTTTAAAACCAGATTCAACAATTGCGGCGGCACCCGAAATCTGGTCCCAGGTTACAGGTATTCCCAGCCAGGGATCTAAGCTTCCCCATCTGCCAACACCAATGAGCAGGTACGGTTTTTTCTCTTCAAGAAGCTTAGAGTTAAGCTGGTTAATTTCGCCGGCAATTAGTTTACTTTTTCCCCTGTCGTAATTATTTATATCAACATAAATAAGGTCTTGTATACCTTCGGTTGCCCCATTTCCTAACACCTGATCACTTTGACAAATAAGGTTCTTCTCATCAACATTGTCAACAATAAGTTCATCAACTTCCTTGCTAATAACCAGCGGTCTCATCTGCAGCATTGCAAATTCTTTTGGTTTACCTTCAGGAACCTGCAGGTTTACCGCAAATTCAATTTCAACCGGCGAGCCCATTCCCCAACTTCCTAATCCTAAAAGAAGATTAAGAATTTCAGGCAGCGGAAACATTTTATGTTTTAAAATTGGCGCAAATGTTACAATCCGTAGTCCGTCCCTGGATATTCCATCATAAACAGCTTCATTCTCCGGGGAATAGGTGGAACCAACGGCATAAAGAGTACCATCTTCTTCCGATTTTATAAGCTCGTAATTTTTAACAAGTGGATCCACAATCGAATCTGGGTGATGGTCAAGTTTACCGTTCAAATCGAGTGCGTAAAAATCCTGTTGTGCATTTCGTATGGTTTCTTTTGTTGTAAAGAACTGCAGCAGATGTTTTGGATAACGAGGACAGAAACTTACTGTATTACCTCCTTCCACCACTGTCTTGCCCAAACCGAGTGCTACATGTGCAATGCCATCCTCAGATTTTTGCGGGGGAATTGGATAAAAATTGTACGACTTACCCACACCGGCAAAATCAGGGTAGAATTTTCCATGATGTTCAGCGCCAACTAATTTTTGAATTATCACCGCCATCTTTTCTTCTTCGAGTCTATATGCAGTTGCCTTCATATAATCTTTGGCTTTTTGGTGATAGGTGGATGAAAAAACACACTTTATAGTTTGAAGTAGTTCATCTAGCCGAATTGCTATATGGGGATTACTATTGGGAAGCATATAGGTTTCATAAACCCCGGCAAAGGGCTGAAATTGTGAATCTTCCAGCAAACTGGATGACCTTACGGCAATTGGTCCTTTTATAATGTTTAGAAAGTCAGTTAATTTTTCTAATATTTCATCTGGAAAATATTCTGCCTCAATAAATTTTTGAGTAATTACCAGGTCATCCGATTCATTAAGTGCAAACAATTCAAAATTATTTTCTGATATAAAGCTGTCAAAAACATCAGTTCCTATAACCACTGCAGATGGAACCGATACCTCGACATCTTTAAATTGATCCCGCATGCCATAGTTTGCAATTAATGTATTAATGAATCCAAGCCCACGCGCTTTACCGCCCAGTGAACCGCCTCCGATACGCGCAAAACTGTTTTTAGGATCAAAAAAGTTTTTATTGAAGTCTGAGATTACACCTTTTGTGCGGTCTTCTATATAATCAACAATCGAAGAAATTAGTTCATTACGCAGATCATCAAGGGAATTGAAATCGGATACTTTATGAGGACGAAGCTTGTGAGCCAGCCAGAACTCGGTTCTTGCTTTAAGCCATCTTGAAAAGTGATTTCCCTCAGCATGATAAAGAAGAGAATCTTCAGGAATCGTTTTTATATGTTCAGCAAGTTCTTTTAAATTAGATGCTATGCTTATAATGTCTCCATCAGGATTTGTAAAGACAAAATCTCCAAAACCAAAATGTTTTAACATAAACTTTCTAAGCAGGTAAAGAAGTCGGGGAGAATTTTTTTGCAGGAATGACGCACCAATTTCTTCAACTTTATCCTTGAGTGCCTCGTCGCTTGTCTGGATAAGAATTGGTATATCCGAATGTCTTTCCTTCACAGCCTTTGCAAATTTTAAACCGGCTTCGGGATCTCTTTCTCCGTGGTATTTAAAATTATTGTCCGAGATAATTCCAAGCACAAACTGTTCGTATTTTTCATAGTATTCCCAGGCTTCTTCGTAAGTTGTGCACAGAAGAATTTTAGGGCGTGCACGAGATCTAAGGGTTCTGTGCGAAATATTTATACCTTCCGATATAAGACGCTGTGACTGCTTAACTAATTCAGTATAAATTAATGGCAGGTAGGATGAGTAGAATTTAATATTATCTTCAACTAAAATTATTACTTGCACACCTATATTCTTTGTATCATTTTCTACATTCATCCGGTCTTCCATATACTTTACGATTCCTATAATCAGGTGATAGTCTCCACCCCATACAAATATTCGTTCAAAAACTGATGTATCATAATTTGTTACCAGTTCTTTTCTTTCCTTGTTGTCGTATGCCAGTAGTATTATCGGGAGCTCGATACCTTCCTCTTTAACCATATTCGCAAACTTAATAACGTGCATATCTTCTATGTGAAGAGTGGTAATAATAAGATCGAACTCGTTTCCGCTTTGTAGTAACTCCAGGGCTTCTTTACTTGTGGTTACATGAGTTATATCGGGCGACTGGCTAAGGTTAAGGTTCTGGTATTCACTTCTTATAAGTTCATAAAGTCTGCCACCCTCTTCAAATAAGTAGTTATCGTAAATACTTGATACAAGAAGGATCTCACGAATTTTAAAACGCATCAGCCTCTTGAACTTTTTTAACCTTGTGCTAAAGAGGTCTTCTAACTTAAATTCTTTTAGTTGATCAATTGTATTCATTAAATAAATGTGTTATTGGGGCATCTTATTTTTATTCCCGTAAATATAAATAATGGAGGAGTGAAAAGCAGGAAAAGAGAGTAAGAACACAAAACTCAGCACTCGGAATTAAGAATATAGAAGTCAGGAGTCAGTATGAGTAGTCACTAAACAGAATAAGTGGAAAAGCGGTTCTAAGAAGACCGCCTTTCTGAATTATCAAACTAATCCCTGGTCAATCATTGCATCAGCTACTTTTAGGAATCCTGCGATGTTTGCACCGTTTACATAGTTACCAGGAGTTCCATATTTATCAGCAGTTGTTATGCAAGTTTCGTGTATTCTTTTCATTATTTCGTGCAGACGATTATCTACCTCTTCCCTTGGCCAGGGAAGACGCATAGAGTTTTGCGACATTTCCAATCCTGATGTGGCAACTCCACCTGCATTAGAAGCTTTGCCCGGTGCATATAAAATTCCCGCTTCATTAAAAACATCATAACCATCAGCAGTGGTTGGCATATTTGCTCCTTCGCATACGCACATGCAACCATTCTTAACAAGTTCTTTGGCATCTTCCGCGTAAATTTCGTTTTCGCAGGCACATGGAAGAGCTACATCTACTTTAACGCCCCATGGTTTTTTACCTGCAAAGAATTCAACTCCGAACTCTTTTGCATAATCTTCAACTGCATCTTTATTGCTCGATCTTAACTTAAGCATATAATCAACTTTTTCACCGCTAACGCCATCGGCATCATAAATAAATCCATCCGGACCGGAAAGAGTAACAACTTTACCGCCAAATCCATTCACTTTTTGAACTGCACCCCAGGCAACGTTTCCAAAACCGGAAACAGCGACAATCTTTCCATCAAAAGTAGTCTCTTTAGTTTTCAACATTTCTTCTGCAAAATAAACAACTCCAAAACCTGTGGCTTCCGGTCTTATTAAAGAACCGCCCCAGTTAATTCCTTTACCTGTTAAAACTCCTGTCGATTCATTTCTTATTCTTTTATACTGCCCGTAAAGAAATCCTATCTCTCTTGTGCCAACGCCAATATCGCCAGCAGGCACGTCAGTATGAGGTCCTATATGTCTTGAAAGCTCAGTCATAAAGCTCTGGCAAAAACGCATAATTTCATTATCACTTTTTCCTTTGGGATTAAAATCTGAACCACCTTTACCGCCGCCCATAGGAAGAGTGGTAAGCGCGTTTTTAAATACTTGTTCAAAAGCTAAAAATTTAAGTATGCCAAGAGTTACTGATGGGTGAAACCTTAAACCGCCTTTGTATGGACCAATGGCGCTATTCATTTCTATACGATAACCGCGGTTAATATGAATATCTCCCTGGTCATCCATCCACGGAACCCTGAACATGATAACCCGCTCAGGTTCAACCATTCTTTCCAGTATTTTCATGAATCTGTATTCGGGGTGTTTTTGAAGTACTAATATTAAGGAACCGAGCACCTCTTCCACTGCCTGGTGGAATTCTGGCTCACTCGGATTTTTTGCTTTTACATCTGCTAGTAATTGTTCAACGTATTCAGCCATTGCGACCTCTTATCTTTAAAGTATATTTATTACAAGTAAAAAAAATTATGAAAATAAAATTACGAAATAGTAAACTGAAAACCCTAACCTGCTTTTGTAAGAACTAATAATCGTATTCTCAGCAGCTAGGCGAACGTGCTTGTTATGGCAACTTCAATTCTTATTTGATAAATTGCATTACCAAAATGAAAACTATAACAATTCCTTTTCAGGGAGATAATTATGAATGATGAAATATTGAAAGAAAAAATTAAACAGGCAGTTTCCATTTTAGAGGAGCTTGATATTGACATGTGGATCACTTTTGTGAGAGAAAGTTCTGTTTTGAGGGATCCTGCTATGGAGATGATTGTAGGTGGAAACTCAACCTGGCAGGCGGCTTTTATAATAAATAAAGATGGGGATACAACTGCAGTTGTTGGTTCAATGGAAAAAGAAAATTTTGTAAAAGTAGGGATGTATAAAAATGTGATTGGCTATCTTAAATCAATTAGAGAACCGCTGGTTGAATATATTTCATCAAAAGATCCAAAAAAGATTGCTATAAATTATTCAAAAAATTCTGTTTTAGCTGATGGTTTAAGTTACGGTTTATACCAGGTTTTGCTGGATCACCTTGCAAATACAAATTATATAAACCGCTTAATTAGCTCCGAAGGAATTATCTCATCATTAAGAGGAAGAAAATCAGCGGCAGAGCTGGCAATAATGAAACAAGCTGTTGATGAAACACTAAAAATATTTGAAATGGTTACCAATTATCTTAAACCTGGAATGACCGAAATAGATGTGGCAAATTTTGTTAAGAAAAAATATGAAGAAAAAGGATTTGAACCTGGATGGGAAGAAACGCACTGTCCCGCAGTTTTTGCCGGTCCCAATCCTAACGGTCCACACGAAGGGCCAAGTAATAAGGTAATTTCAAAAGGTACAATTGTTAATATGGATTTTGGAATTAAGTATAAAGGGTATTGTTCCGACTTGCAGAGAACCTGGTACATACTAAATGATGGAGAAACAAAAGCGCCTGAAGAAGTTCAAAAAGGGTTTGAAGTTATCAGGGATTCAATACAAATGGTTGCAGATAAAATTAAACCAGGAGTAACTGGTGTAGAGATGGATGATATCGCAAGAAATTATATTACGGAAAATGGTTACGATGAATATCCTCATGGACTTGGTCACCAGGTTGGTAAAACTGTACATGATGGTGTTGCAGGATTGTTCCCACGATGGGAGCGGTACGGCAATGCTCCTTTTATGAAACTTGAAGAGGGACAGGTTTTTACAATTGAACCACGCCTGCCGGTTAAAGGTTACGGGGTTTCTACCCTGGAAGAGGAAGTTTATCTTACGAAAACCGGGTGTGAATTTATCTCAAAACCGCAGAAGGAATTAATGTTAATCAAACCGTAGGAAATTGATTTATAAAATTCGTATTTACTTAAAACTCACAAGCTCTTGTATATGCGGTATAAAGCAGCTTGGTATATTCTTCAAGTGAAATTTCCTTAGCGCCAAACATTTTAAAATGATCAGTCATATACTGCACATCAAGTAAAACAAAATCTTTCTCTTTAAGATGTTTGATAAGTGCGATAAGCGCTGCTTTGGAAGCTTCCGAGATTGTGGAAAACATTGATTCACCAAAAAACGCACCCCTGAATGTAACACCATAAAGTCCGCCAACAAGTTTATTATTTAACCAGGTTTCCACAGTTTGAACATGCCCGCGCTTTTTTAACCTTCGGTAAGCATCAATCAACTCACCCGAAATCCATGTTGTCTCTCTATCAGCACATCCTTCCACCACAGCCATAAGATTTGTATTAAAGCTGATCTCAAAATCTACTTTCTCAATAGCCTTCCTGGCAGACCTTGGAATATTATAATTTTCCAATGGAATTATTGTTCTCACTTCGGGCATGAACCAATTAATATTACCTGTTACTTCATCAGCCATAGGAAAAGCACCACTTGCATAAAGCCGAAGCATATTATCAGGTTTTAATAATTCCTTAATGTCAAATGGGCTTTTCGGGTTCATATATGCTAACTTATTCTCTGTTTTTATCAAACATAGTGATTATTGAATAATTGCTCAAACGCAAAATAGATCTCTCCTATAAAAAATTAAGATCAGGCGAATTTTGTTTTTTTTAACAGGTAAGCTGTTTAAATTTATGTTTCGTTTTTCCAATAATAATTAAAAATACCTGGAACGAATAACTAATTTCAAGATGAGTAAAGAAAAGAAAAAACTTGCTGTTGTTGCTCTAGGGGGAAACGCACTGCTCAGAGGAGTTGATATTGGAACAATACAACAGCAGGAAACGAATACTTACAATACATGTATTCACCTGTTAAAACTGATTGAAGACGGCTACAACATTGTTATCACACATGGAAATGGTCCGCAGGTTGGCAACATTATGCTAAGAAATGATGCGGGGCATAAAGTGTATAAAATTCCTAAAATGCCATTGGATATTTGTGTTGCTGATTCACAAGGCGGAATAGGGTATATGATAGAGCGCCAGATGAAGAATATCCTTACAGAATATAAAGTAAGAAAGAACGTTGTAACAGTAATAACACAGGTAGTTGTTGATAAAAATGATCCCGCTTTTAAAGATCCTACAAAACCAATTGGTGCTTATTTTCTAAAAGAAGAAGCTGAACTTCTTGCAAAATCAAAGGACCTTATATTTAAAGAAGATTCCGGAAAAAGAGGTTGGAGAAGAGTGGTTCCTTCACCACTGCCAAAGGAGATAATCAACAAAAAAATAATCCGCGATCTTGTAAAAAGAGGAAATATTGTAATTGCTTTGGGTGGCGGTGGAATTCCGGTTTGCAGGGATGAAAATAAAAACCTGGTAGGAGTGGAAGCTGTAATTGATAAAGACCTTGCTTCGTCATTGCTTGCCATGGAAATAGGTGCAGACGCTTTCTTTCTACTAACAGATGTTTCCAACGTTTATATAAATTTCAAGAAGCAAAATCAAAAGGAACTTAAGAAAATAACTATTAAGGATGCTGAAAAATATTACAAACAAGGCGAGTTTGCTGCTGGGAGTATGGGTCCTAAAATTTTAGCAGCAATTGAGTTTGTGAAGAATGGAGGAAAAGAAACTATAATCACAGGTTCAAACCATCTTTCTGATCCGGATTGCGGAACAAGGATAGTAGCAAAGTAATCTTATTTATTCTGCATTAACCTCAAGGTTTATAATTTCATAACCTTTCTTAGTTTCGTAAGCAGCATAAACCGCACCTGCTAAAACCAGCAGCATCCCAAATAAGAATATTATTGTTATTATGTATTGAAAGTTATCCATTCTTAATAAGTAACTGATTCCAATTAAAAGCGAGGTTAAAATAAAAAGTGCAACCGCAATAGTATAGTACTGCACAGCATGCTTTACAAGTTTAACCCGGTGAACAAGCTTCTCAATCTGAATTGATATGCTTTCCAGCCGAACATTATCAGCAAGTGCAGTTTCACCCTCTCCGCTTCGATCTAGTACTTTTCTCTTTTCATCATTTAACAATCTTATCCTGTTTACCACTATGGAATATTTATTGTTCATTCCCAGGAGTAATAACCCGCACGCCGAAATCATCAATCCGGGTGCAAGCATTAACTGGATAACTTCAACTATATTATTTGTTACAAACATATTTCGCTTAATATTATGAATTAATTCTACGTTATAACGCAAAAAATAGTGAATTTCTTAAACAATAATAATAAATATTGTTTGACTTTTATCAATGATTGTGTATTTTCACGGGAAAATTATCTGAATAGAGAATGATTTTCAAATGTTCTATAAATAAATCCACTCACCAACTACAATAGGAGGCGTTCATGAGAAGAATTCTATTTATTCTTTTCTCTATTATCGTAGTTTCATCTATCAGCATTAATGCGCAGATGAAACTAAATCTATCCCAGGAATTAACCGGGGAGCAACCAGCCAGTTTTATGGAGAAGAACCTTGAATCAAATCTTAAACTGGAACTTCCCCCTGAGGTAACTAATCCGGGAAATGAATTCTTAAAAATGTGGTTTATTGGGCTTCTTGCTGATGCCACCATACCCACGGGCGATTTTGGTAAT
The DNA here is from genome assembly GCA_965511205.1 of uncultured Ignavibacteriales bacterium. Lineage (GTDB taxonomy): Bacteria > Bacteroidota > Ignavibacteria > Ignavibacteriales > Ignavibacteriaceae > JAZGGS01. The sequence goes on from CBEPPX010000007.1 coordinate 18,025, forward strand.
AATGTGAGTACTGGATTTTCAGCTCATGCAATGTTTGGTTACATGATTGCCAGAGGATTGCTTTTAAATCTTACTGCTGGTTACGTAACTTTTGGTGAAAAAACAGATGTTCAAGGTTTGGATAATAGTTATTCATGGATCCCAATATTACTGGGACTGAATTATATCTTTAACCCGGGGAAAAAGTTTATGCCGTTTATTGGGCTTGGTGTCGGACTTTATCTATTACAAGCTTCATTTACCCAAACCATTACTTTTTTAGGCCAGACACAGACTGTAAGTGGTGATGCCAATAGCTCTGAATTTGGAATTGCACCGCGATTAGGTTTCTATTATATGGTTTCTGCGGCAATTCTGCTTTCACTTTCTGCTGAATATAATATGATATTCTCATCTGGATCCACTACAAGCGCTTTTGGAATCTTATTTGGTGCAATGTTCGCATTGAAGTAATTAGAACTAAAATTTTATTTCTTTAGGCGAAGATAAAATCTTCGCCTTTTTATTTTTTAAACTTTGTCTTGTCTTAAAACTTCTATTCAGTAC